>DAOUVA010000045.1 GCA_030667885.1 Phycisphaerae bacterium | reverse complement strand
TATGAGTACTATAAGTGCTGATACTGTCCTAATAATCAACTTTTTTGGTGTCAGCAACTCTTTCATTATTTCAATTCTCAAAAAGCTCAGGCCTTAAACATCCGGCGATAGTTTCGATTCCTTCGTACAGTCTTGGGCTAAGTCGCGAGACCATATCACCTTGTATGATGTAAATCCGCTTGTTAGCCACGGCCGGTACGTTTTCAAACTTACTCCAATATTGCAGCGCTGTATTTTGCTGGGCCGCCAGGTTTTTCTGCTGCATCGATGGTTCGATGATGACATCAGCGCCGCAGACGATGACCTGTTCGGCTCCGATTGGAGGGTATTTATGTAATGTCGGGCCAATAGCGTTTTCACCGCCAGCCAATTCAATCATCTCATTCACAAACGTATCGCGTCCGGCCACTCGTAACGGTTCTCTCTGGACAACCCAGAGCACACTGACTTTTGCCTCCGTTCCAACCAAAGCTGAAAGTTTCTCCAAATTGTCCTTGATATTGGTTACAAGTCCATTTGCCTCGTGCTGTTTGCCGGCTGCTGCACCGATTGTCTCAACGGCATCATAAAGGTCATTTACCTTTTCAATATTCACTGTCAGGCAGTTATAGTTCATACGTTTGAGCCGCGCAGCAAGGTTTTTCTGCTGTTCGAATCCAAGTGTAACTATCAGGTCGGGCCTGGCTGCTATGATAGCTTCGATGTTCGGCTGCCAGAATGTACCGGCCTTTGGTTTTTTTGCCGCTGCCGGAGGATAATCACTGTTAAGTGTAACTCGCACTATTTCTTTCTCCAGTCCGAGTGCAAAAAGAATTTCCGTAAGATTTGGAGCTAAAGATACAATTCTGTTGGCCCTTGTCGGCAGGGGGGTATCGCCGCTGTCTTGCCTCTGCTGAAAATCAAATATGGCAAATCCTGCGGCTGTCCAGCATGTGATTATTAATAGTAGCCACCACCACTTATTCATCAGGTCCTCTTGAACTGTTTTTCCAAATCACTTATTGAAAATTTTATCGTGGTGGGCCTGCCATGTGGGCAGCGGCTTGCGGACTCGGCGTTTACTTTATCCCGGAGCAGTTGTTCTATTTCACTGTCGGTTAGTTTTTTGCCGGCCTTGATTGCCGCCTTGCACGCTGCCATATTCAAAACCTCATCGAGCAGCCTTTCGCTGTCAAGGTTTATGTCCTTACGGCCGAGCACGTCGATTAAGTCCTGCACAAAATCAAGTGGATCGGCCTTGGTCAATAAAGTCGGAAAGGCCTGGATGGCCATGGCCCTGGGACCGAACGGTACAAGCTCAATTCCTAACTTTTCGAGCAGTTCGGCATTGGTGTTAAGCAAATCAGCGTCAGAGGGGGTAACATCGAAGCTTTCGGGTATCAACAGTTTCTGCGATTCGAGTTTGCTTTTTCGGATTCGCTTGCACAAATCTTCGTATATTATCCGCTCATGCAGTGCATGCTGGTCGATAATTACGAATCCCTCATCGGTCTGCACGACGATAAAACTGTCGTGTATTTGTATGAATTTTCTTTGTTCCAAGCGAATCTCCGGCACTGGCTGGCTCGTTTGAGCAAAGGCCGAAACCATAGCCGCCCCTGTGTGGCTTTCGGGTATTTGTCCGGCACAAGGGCGAAGCGCTACGATTTGCTGTTTTGGTTTATAGCTGAATTGTTGCTGAGTTTGAGCCGGTCTGTGCTTTTTGAAAAATTCAGACATCGCATCGGAAATCGCCTCGCTTCTATTGCCCGAAGCGCCGATTCCCTGCATTCCGGGCGAAGCAGTTGCAGTTGGCAGTACTGCATGGCTCTGGAGGTCTGTGCCTAAAAGCTTTTCCCGAAGACAGCCAAGGATTTGCGAATGAACAAGATTGGAGTTATAAAAACGCACTTCGCTCTTGGTCGGATGTACATTCACGTCATAGTCTTCATAGGGCATTTGGATAAACAGAAAAACGACAGGGAATCTGTTCGGTTCCAGAAGCCCGCGATATGCCTCTTTGATTGCATGCGAGATGAATTTGTCGCGGATGAATCGGCTGTTTAGAAATACATATTGAAACTTCTTGCTTGTTCTTGAAATGCTCGGTTTGCCTATCAAGGCAAGGATATGTAAACTTTTTTCATTACTTTCGGCCTCAATCAGATTTTCAGAAATCCCGCTCGAAGGTATTGGAGATAGTTCCGCTATACGCTGGTGAAGATACTCTTTATCTGAAAGCCTGTAAAGCTCTCTGCCGTTATGTATCAGCGTCAAATCCAGACTGTCATTTGCTAATGCAATGCGTTTGAATTGTTCGGCGATGTGCCCCATTTCGGTGTTAGCTGTTCTTAAGAATTTTCGCCGGGCGGGTAATTTATAGAAAATGTCTCTGACCTGGGTTGTTGTGCCGTAATCTGTGCTGGCAGGGATTATGTCCTTCTTATCGCCGCAATCTATCTCAATGCAGTTAGCGCCGGTTTGGCTCTTTGGCCTGCTCGTGCACTTAACTTGCGAGATCGAAGCGATACTTGCCAATGCCTCGCCTCGAAAGCCAAGCGTCGAGATGCCCTGCAGGTCTGAGCTGGTTTTGATTTTACTCGTGGTGTGTGGCTCAAATGCACTGGCCAGGTCATCTCCATCCATTCCGCAGCCGTTATCTGTAATCGATATGAGCTTTCGGCCTCCGTCTTCGATGGACGCCGTTATTTTCGTTGCCCCCGAATCGATACTGTTTTCCATCAGTTCCTTGACCACACTGGCAGGCCGTTCAATAACCTCACCGGCTGCAATCATATTTATCATATTCTGGTCAAGGACGAGTATTTGACCCATTGTGTTCTCCCGTCCCCACAAGGTGCTTTTGAATATCCAATGGCGAATAACGAACTTTCAAATTCGATGTTTCTTGTTCGATATTCATTATTCTATCAGGCTTTTACCTGTCATCTCCTCAGGTTGCGGTAGTTGCATCATCTTCAGCATGGTAGGTCCTATGTCGGCTAATCTGCCGCCTTCGCGGAGTTTCATGTTTTTATAGCGTTCGTCGAATATGACCAGCGGCACATCGCCAATGGTATGAGCGGTATGCGGTTTGTCAGGGCTGCCATCTATCATTTTTTCGAAATTGCCGTGGTCGGCTGTGATTATTACCTACCCGCCCAGGGTCTTGACCTTATCTAATATCCTGCCAACGCACTCATCTACTACTTCCCCTGCCTTTATCGCTGCGGATAATATACCGGTGTGGCCTACCATATCCGGATTGGCAAAATTGATGACTACTACATCGTATTTGTTCGAATCAAGTCTTTCCAATACAACCTCGGTAACCTCGTAAGCACTCATTTCGGGTTTTAAGTCGTATGTTCGAACTCGCGGCGAAGGGACAATTTGCCTGTCTTCGCCGGGAAACGGTTTTTCGGTATAGTCGTTGAAAAAGAAGGTGACGTGAGCGTATTTTTCCGTCTCGGCACAGCGAAATTGCTTCAAACCCAGGGAATTCCAGTACGTCCCTAATATGTTTTTCATCTTCGACAGCTTTGGAAATGCCACCTTCGCAGGTATCGTGGCGTCGTATTCGGTCATACATACGAAATATATGTCCGGCTTGGTTGTTCTTACAAATTCTTTGAAGTCCGGGTCAACGAATGCACGTGTAATTTCGCGGGGCCTGTCGCCGCGGAAATTAAAGAATATTACACCGTCACCATCTTCTATTGTGGCCAATGCTTCATTGTCTTCATTGACAATACACGTCGGCTCGATAAATTCGTCGGTTACTTCTTTTTCATAACTTTGTGCAACCGCCTCTGCAGCGTTGGCGGCTTTGATACCCTTGCCTATCCTCATACATTCGTAAGCTTGTTGTACCCGATCCCACCGGCTGTCACGATCCATCGCATAAAACCTGCCCATAACGGTTGCGATTTTGCCTACGCCAATTTCTCCGGTCTTTTTTTCAATATCGGCTATATATCCAGCTCCGCTGTCCGGCGGTGAATCACGTCCATCGGTAAAGGCGTGAATAAAAACATCTTTTACATCATTTCTTTTAGCCAACTCAAGCAGGCCGTACAAGTGGTCCAGCCGTGAGTGCACCCCGATATCACTGCATAGGCCCATAATGTGCATTTTGCTGTTATTGCTTTTTACGAATTTCATTAAATTGTGGAATTCTTCATTCTCGAAAAAAGAACCGTCGACAATAGTGTGACTTATTCTTACGGATTCCTGTGGGACGATTCTACCGGCGCCGATATTTTGATGTCCAACCTCACTGTTGCCCATCGTACCGTCAGGCAGCCCCACATCCTCGCCGCTGGTATGGATAAGACAATTTGGATACTCCGCCATCAGCATATCATCTACCGGTGTATTTGCGCATTTGATTGCATTATATTCATCTTCATCCGGATTCGGATTATATCCCCATCCGTCACGGATGATGAGTACGAACGGCTTATTTTTCAAAGTTACCTTTTGTTTTGCCATAAAAAAACAACCTTTCAATCAATAACAACAAAGACGAGGCATAGCCTCGTCCTCATCATAGAGTTCATCTGAATTAAGCTAATATAGTATGAAGCTCAGCAGGATATGTCAAACATTTAGATAAAACACTTCAAATACAGGATTTGGCAGGATTCAGTTATTTTCCTTTTTGGTTATTCCAGAGGAGAGCTTGTAGACGCTGAGAAAATGCAAAGCCGGTTTGCTTGCACATTTCAGCTACCATTGGTGATTTGGTGAAAAATTCATCTTTTGTTGCTGCTTGCGGCATCAGCATTACCTTTTCCGGATTGACGGTGCCTATTTTCTCGATAGTTTGCCGGATTTCAGGCAAATCATCTTGAGAATCTACGACAAACTTAAGTTGATATTCGTAATTATCAATCAACTCCTGCAGAACGGCTATATCCAGCCTTGAATCCTTATGCCCAGCAGATGCTTTTGCGTTGTCGGGAACAGAGTTGCTCAATTTCGGACTGATACTCATCAAATCACAGGGCATCTCCGGGACATATGCGATTCCTGCTGTTTCAATTGTAATGTGTTTGCCGGCGGTCTTTAGATGGCGAACTAACTTCGGCAGGTCTGGATTTATCATCGGTTCGCCGCCGGTTATTACAATAAACTTACAAGGCCATTGTTGAACAGTCTTGACTATATCACTAATGTTATAATCTTCTCCTGCTCTTTGGTCCCAGGCATATTTTGTATCACACCACCTGCATTGCAAAGGACAGCCGGCAAGGCGCACGAACACGCTGGGGACACCGGCTAAAAAACCTTCGCCCTGCAAAGAATAAAATATCTCGTTTATTACCATTACTTTCGTGTCCCGATGTCGTCAATCGGGATTTGATATTCAACTGGGTCGTTAAGACCGGCTTCGGCAAAGCCTTTTAATCTTAATCTGCACGAGTCACATCTGCCGCAGCTTCTGCCATGTTGGTCGGGGTCGTAGCAACTGTGCGTCAGAGCAAAATCGACGCCGAGTTTTGTTCCGGTACGGATGATTTCTGCCTTCGTCATATTTATAATCGGAGTATGAATATGATATCGACCTCGATTCTCGACTGCCGCTGCTGTGGCAAGGTTGGCGGTTTTTTCAAAGGCGGCTATAAATTCACCACGGCAATCGGGATAGCCGCTGTAATCAGTTACATTGACCCCTATAAAGATATCAAACGCACCTAATACCTCCGCCCAGGCAAGACCATAACTTAAGAATATCGTATTTCGCGCCGGCACATAAGTCAGCGGAACTTGGTCATGTTTACCTAAATCGCCCCTGTCCTTTGGTACTTCAATCTCCGAATCAGTTAGGGCAGAGCCGCCAAACTGGGCCAGATCAATGTCGATTATCCGATGCTCAACTGCTCCCAGAGAGTCGCCTGCTTTCTTTGCTGCCTCAATTTCACGCTTATGTCGCTGGCCATACCGAAAGGTCAGGGCATAGCACTCGAAACCTTCATCGCCGGCTATAGCCAAAGTTGTCGCTGAATCAAGACCGCCGCTTAGCAATATTACCCCTTTTGTGTCTGCCACAGGTTATTCTCCGTCAAAATAAAGATTGAGTTCAGGAAAACGCATGAACAATGGAATTTTACCGATTTGGTCGAATGATGTCAAAAAGCAAAAAATGAGCGATTTATATAAGCGCTCCTGCGTGAAGCTTTTTTTCTCTCAGGCATTGATTATTACTTGTCATAAGTAGCCCGTTTGATTATATTATCAATGATTGGATTTGTAAGAGGTAACAAATAATGAGCGAACCGGTAGAAATAGAAATATTCGATAATCCCCGACCTGAACGGGACTATTGTATAACTATCAGATGCCCGGAGTTTACCAGCCTCTGCCCAAAAACGGGGCAGCCGGATTTCGGTGAAATTGTTATAGAATATTGTCCCGGTAAGTCGTGCATTGAGTTGAAAAGCATAAAATTCTATATGCAAAGCTACCGCAATAAGGGTATTTTTTACGAGTCTCTGACAAATGATATATTAGACGATTTGAAGGGTATATGTAAGCCGCGCTGGATGAAGGTTACCTCTCGATTTACCCCTCGCGGGGGAATAACTACCGAAGTGGTTGCGGAATATAAATCGATGAAATAAGCAGCTTTATTTTGCTGGCTTCTTCAAAACTGATTAATACAAAGTGCAAGGGGACAGCAAAAGCTAATAATGCAATTAAGAGGTGCTAAAATGGCGATAATATTTCACTGTGATCACTGTGGGAAAAAGATAGAAGCCGCTGATAGTGCCGGCGGTAAATGGGGCAAATGTCCGGCGTGCCATAACAAGCTATACGTTCCTGCTTCGGAATCCGATGAAGAGCTCAAGCTTGCGCCATTAGATGAGACCGATTTGGAAAGAGAAAAACGACTGATGGACGAGACAAACAGGCTCACTCTGGATATATTAAAGGAAAGAGATGTCCCCAAAGGAGCCGCTGAACCGAATGAGCCGGCAGAGACGGTCGAACCTGGATTTGAGATAAGCCAGGTAGAGCTCAAGCAATATATCATTAAGTATCTGCGACTGATGGCTGATAGTGAATTGTATGAAGCCCAGAAAATAGCGGCCCTTATAAACCCCTATGGTGCCCGTGCTGTGAAGGTTCTTGACAAAATGGCCGTTAGCGATATGACGGAGCCGGAATTGGCTGGTATTTCCCAGCTTGTGCTTTCGGGCTTAACCAAGTCTCTGAGAGATGAAATAAACTGATTTTTTAGAGAGAATTTTCAAAGCCGGCCGGAATGGTCCTATAAAAACTCCTTCAAATTGCAAATCTGAACCGTTTTTTTCGGTCTAAAAAAAATACTCCGCCTTAGATTTCCTCCCGATTTGGTCGTGATGAAATTGTTTCCTATATTTTACTTGGAAACAGTAATAACGACCTGAGTGAACCCCTTAACAACTTGGAAGGAAACTTATTATGGCCAATGAGACGACAGCAGTGCACGTTACCCACGAGACAATAGGGAAAGTTGGTGGTATAGGCGCTGTCCTGCAGGGCTTCTTCACAAGCAAATCTTATCTTGAATCAATTGACAGGTCAATCCTTGTCGGTCCATTGTTTACTACTGAAGGCTCACTTTCAGAGCGGCTCGGTGATGATGGAAAAGTGCTGTATTCATCTATTGATGGATATTTCAATACAGAATATGCTCCGGCCTTTCGTGAGATCGAACAATATTATAATGTAGGTATTGTTTATGGAAGGCGATTATTTGTTGATGAAGAGACGGGTATAAAAAGCTCACCTGAGGTTGTGCTCGTAGATGTAAGATGTATAGATGAGGGTGTCATTAATGAATTCAAAAGACGCCTGTTCAACGGATTCGGCATTCAAAGCCATTTACATGAACACCTGTGGGAATATGAACAATATGTCAGATTGGCACCTGTGGCAATTGATGTGCTAAAAGTCATACAAGCCGCTAAGGATTCGACGGTTGTTTTTTCACACGAGTTTATGGGAATGCCCACGGCATTGGCGGCTATTCTCGAACCTTGTTGTAATTTCAAGACAATTTTTTACGCTCATGAAGTGGCAACAATGAGACGCATTGTAGAAGAGCATCATGGACACGATACAATGTTCTATAATGCTATGAAGCAGGCTCGTAAGTGTGGGCTTTTTGTCAACGATGTCTTTGGCGACCAGAGTACTTATTTCAAACATGCTCTTGTGGAAGCATCCAAACATTGCGACCATATATATGCGGTGGGTGATTATGTGGTGGACGAATTGCGGTTCCTTGCGCCACAGTTCGAGAACGCCAGTATAAATATAGTTTATAATGGTATCCCGTCATATCAAATCAGTGTTCAGGAAAAGCTTGCGTCGAAGGAGAAACTCCGACGCTATTGTGAGAATCTCTTGGGCTACCAGCCGGATTTCATCTTCACACATGTTACAAGATTGGTCAGAAGCAAGGGGTTGTGGCGTGATTTGCGTGTACTCGAACATGTGGAAAAAGAATTCAAAACGCAGGGGAAAACAGCCGTATTACTTGTCCTTTCGACTGAAGTATCACGGCGCCGCAGCAGTGATATCTACAATATGGAATCGACATATAATTGGCCTGTGGCTCACCGTGAGGGCTGGCCGGACCTCTCAGGTGGGGAGGCTGATTACTATACCGCTATACAGGAATTCAACACCAGAAGCAGTAATATAAAAATTATTTTCATCAATCAGTTCGGTTTTAATCCGGAAAGATGCGGCAAAAGGATGCCGGCGAATATGGAGTTTATGGATATCCGCAAAGGCAGCGATGTCGAATTTGGCCAGAGCATTTATGAGCCGTTTGGTATAGCTCAGCTCGAACCATTGACTTTCGGTGGAATATGCGTATTTACGAACGTTTGTGGGTGTTTGGGATTCCTGCGGGACACAACAGGAGGAGCAGATGTTAAGAATGCTATCGTCGCGGACTATACGAAACTGACTGCCCGCGAGTATCCCGAAATCGAGGACATACTGCAGATTGAACAGTCTGTGCGAAACCGGATAGAAGCCGCCGAAAGCGAAAGAGTTGCTATGCAAATATGCTCACGTCTGCCTATGAACGAGGCAGAGGTTGAAAGTATGATTAAGGCAGGCTACGAACTGGCGAAGGATATGGATTGGGATACAGTAGTGAACAAATATCTGCTGAGAGGCTTGCAGTCAGTCTGTAAAGTGCCGGACGAACTGCACATATCATAATTCATTTCTCACATTCTGCTTTGCTTTTCTTGCTTTGAGCCTTTCCGCTTGACTGCTCAAAACAGCGAGGTTAGAATATCTCCTGTGGATAAGATTGCGGAAAAACCGGTTATTGGCATTTTAGGAGGTATCGGCTCAGGAAAGAGTACAATTGCTGCTGAGTTTGCCAAATTAGGCTGTAAGGTTATTGATGCCGACAGAATTGCTCATGAGTTGCTTGAAGAGCTTCCTGTCAGAGAAAAAGTCCTGGCCCTTTTTGGACAGGCTGTTTTGGATTCTTCGGGGAAAATTGACCGTAAGAAATTAGCTGACGCTGCGTTTGCTGATCATAAGATACTCACATCACTGAACACAATAATACATCCTCTTGTCCTGCAGAGAGCTCAGGAGCTTATTGAGCAATCCAGGAGCCAAAATCAAGTCAAAGCAATCGTCCTGGATATGCCTTTATTGGTGGAAGTTGGTTGGCACAAGAGGTGCGACAAGATTATTTTTGTAAATTGTGAACAAAAATTAAGGCTGGAAAGAGCAAAAAAAATGGGTTTTGACAAAAAACAGATTAAAATTAGAGAAAATTTTCAGATTTCTCTGGACAACAAGGCAAGCCTCGCCGATAATACCATCGAAAACAATTCTGACTTCTCGGCAATAGCCAAACAGGTCACTGGAATTTTCTCTTACATTGTGGATAATGGGTAAATGGGATTTAATGTAAAACGCCCATATTAGAGTTACCCATTTTTAATATTATAGGTTTTATTTCAACTGTTCAAAATTCAAATCTTATTTAATTCCTACGTTCGCATCCTCGAGCTTTCTTGCGAAAGCGAGAATGCCGGTTATGTGAGTGCAGGCGGGAACCCCGGGGAAATCGGGACTTTAGAATCGTATCTCTGCTATCCGATTTTACGGATATGAGCTTTGTGGGGCACGATTAAAGTTTTATAATTGCAAAAGGAGTAATGATGGCTAAGGCTGTAACAAAAACAGGCAAAAAGCGCAAAAGCACAAAAAAGAAGAAGATTGTTAAGGAAGAACAAGCTGTTACCCAGCAACAAGAGCAGGCGGTAGTACCGACCGAGCCCGAGGCTGGAGCCGAGCAGGCTGAGGATAAAAAGGCTGTAGCTGAGCCCCAGGAAATTACCCCTGTCGATGCCGAAGAAGAAGCCCGGAAAGCCAAAGAAGCTGAAGATGAATCAACTCACGATAAATATGAGCGGATTAAGAAAGGTAATTTGTATCTGACGGATTTGCAGAAACTTACTGTTGCAGAACTGCACGATATGGCTAAGAATGATAAGATCACCGAATACAGTGCCCTTAAGAAGCAGGATTTGATTTTCAGAATTCTCAAGGAGCGTATTCGCCAGAACGGCCTAATGTACGGCGAAGGCGTACTCGAAGTGCTGCCGGACGGTTACGGATTTCTGCGAAATACCGATTACAATTACCTGTCGTCGTCGGACGATATCTATGTTTCGCCATCTCAAATCAGGCGTTTTGGACTGCGGACCGGAAACATCGTATCAGGTCAAATCAGACCCCCAAAGGATTCGGAAAAGTATTTTGCTCTTCTGCGAGTTGAAGCGATTAACTATGAAGACCCCGACAACCTTGCCGACAAGATAGTATTCAGCGATTTGACGCCCTTACATCCTGAAAACCGTTTCATCCTTGAGACTTCGGGAGAAGAATTAAATATGCGGATAATTGATTTGGTTACACCGGTGGGCAAAGGACAGCGTGGTCTGTTAGTTGCTCCGCCGCGAACCGGCAAGACGATTCTGCTGCAGAGAATTGCAAATGCCCTGAGTGCAAATCATCCCGAAGTCAGACTGATAGTACTGCTGATTGACGAACGGCCTGAAGAAGTTACGGAAATGAAACGGAAAACCGCTGAGGATGTTGAGGTCATAAGTTCTACTTTTGATGAGTCATCTTCACGCCACTGTCAGGTTGCAGAGGTCGTAATAGAAAAGGCAAAGCGGCTCGTCGAATACGGCGAAGATGTTGTAATACTGCTGGACTCGATAACACGCCTTGCTCGTGCTTATAATACTGAGATGCCGCACTCCGGCAGAATCCTGACCGGTGGTGTTGATGCCGGAGCAATGCAGATGCCAAAGAAATTTTTCGGCGCAGCAAGGAATATAGAAGAAGGCGGTTCTCTGACTATTTTCGCAACTGCATTAATCGACACAGGCTCAAAAATGGACGAGGTTATCTTCGAAGAGTTCAAGGCGACCGGAAATATGGAATTGCACCTCGACAGGCGTCTTGTTGAAAGAAGGACCTATCCGGCTATCGACATCAGCCGAAGCGGTACCAGACGGGAAGAGCTGCTCCTTGACCCGAAAGAGCTCCAGCTTGTGTATCGGCTGCGAAGGGTTTTGAGCGAATTGAACCCTGTCGAAGCGATTGAGCTGCTCAAGGCCAGACTTATCAAGACAAAAACCAACGCAGAGTTCCTGATGACAATGAACCTCGATTAGACTCTGATAAAAGCAGAAAATCACATGTCGTAAAAGCATGCGAAAATGCTCGATGTGAGCTTAATTGTTCACTTTACATTTTCGTGTGCTTTTATTAGGATAATATTCCGGCCAATGGGTTGCGCTGGAATTTTTTATAGGTGATTATAGAAACCGGATATGTTATGGACGAACAACTCTCGAAAGTTTACGAACCGAAAACAATAGAGCAACAGGCGAGTGATTTATGGTCTTCGAATTCGTATTTTCATGCGAATCTGCCGAGTGACGGCAAAGACCGGAAGGCCTATACAATTGTAATCCCGCCGCCTAATGTTACCGCGCCGCTGCATCTTGGCCACGCATTGAATAATACGCTGCAGGACGTTCTGATTCGTTTCCGACGAATGCAAAATTATAACACCCTCTGGATGCCCGGCACCGACCACGCCGGCATCGCTACGCAAACAGTTGTAGAAAAGCGAATCCTCTCAGAAGAGGGAAAGCGGCGAACCGACTTCGAACGTCAGGAGTTTGTTGGACGTGTTCAGGCCTGGAAGGATGAATATGAGGCATGCATTATCAACCAGTTGAAAGCGATGGGCTGCTCATGTGACTGGCAACGAACACGATTTACGATGGATGATGTATGTGCCAAAGCCGTTCGTGCTGCATTTTTCAAACTCTTCAAAGACGGGCTGATTTACCGGGGAAAAAGACTGGTCAACTGGGACCCCGCTACTCAGACGGTATTGGCTGACGACGAAGTCGAACACGAGCTGGTGCAGGGACATTTCTGGTATTTGAGGTATCCTCTTATCGAGCCGGTTGACGCCGCTGGCCAGCGGATTGAATATGTTACTGTTGCTACTACACGCCCCGAGACAATGCTTGGCGACACCGCTGTTGCGATGAATCCGTCTGATAAGCGAGCCGAATATCTTGTTGGTAAAAAAGTTCGCCTTCCGATTGTAGGTCGCATTATCCCAATTATCGCCGATGAACACGTAGTTCTGCCCGACCCCGAAAGTGACGATGAAAAGGCGCGGTTTTCCACAGGCTTTTTGAAAGTCACACCGGCCCACGACCCGGACGACTGGGAAATTGGCCAAAGACACGAACTTCAAATAATCAATGTTATGGCGCCCGATGGCTCTATTAGCGATAAGTACGGCTGGGAAGATGCCAATGAACCGGAAGCACAAAATTTGCTCGATATGGATCGTTTCGAGGCACGCGAAGCTATCGTAGAATGGTTCCGACAGGAAAAACTTCTCGAAGAAGTCCGCGAATACTCCCACGAAGTAGGGCACAGCTATCGCAGCCATGTACCCATCGAGCCGTATCTCTCCGACCAGTGGTATATTGCTGTCAAAGAACCGATCGAACACCTGAAGGACAAATTTGGCGAAGGTTTGATTGAGGGAACTGACGTGCCGCTGAACTCCTTAGCTGGCCTGGCCTTAAAACCATCACTTGACGACCGGCTGCGATTTATCCCCGACCGCTATGCCAAAACCTACCAGGCCTGGCTGGAAAACCTCCGCGATTGGCCTATAAGCCGGCAGCTCTGGTGGGGACACCGTATTCCAATATGGTCTAAAGGTGGCGAGAGAGGCCAATTAGATAGCGAACTTTCGAAACTTTCTGATAAAGTGCATTCGGTTACAATGGATTCAGAAGAAGGCGTAATAACATATATTTCTGTTGGACCGGAAAACGAGAATATTGAAAAACAACTCGAAACTGACGGCTGGACGCGGGACCCTGACGTTCTTGATACATGGTTTTCCTCCGCACTATGGCCTTTCAGTACGATGGGCTGGCCGGATGAAACTCCTGAGCTGAAAACATTTTACCCCGGTGATGTCCTTTGTACCGCACGTGAGATTATCACGTTGTGGGTCTCGCGGATGGTAATGATGGGGCAATACTGCCGGGGCGATATTCCTTTCAGCGATGTGTATATTCACGCGATGATACAGGATGGGCAGGGGCGTAAAATGTCCAAGAGTCTGGGCAACGGCATAGACCCATTGGTAGCTATCGACAGTCACGGCGCCGACGCGATGCGTTTTACCCTGGCCACTATGACCACGGACACGCAGGATATTCGGATGCCGGTCGAATCAATGACACTGCCCGACGGCCGCCAGGTCAATACATCTCCAAAATTCGACATCGGCCGAAACTTCTGTAACAAGCTCTGGAACGCCTCGCGATTTGCCATGATGAATCTCGAAGGGCTTAATCCCGCAGAATTCGACCCTGACCAAATGGATATTACCGACCGCTGGATTCTTTCCCGTCTGGCTAAAACTGTATCCGAGGTTACAGACTCTTTGAATAAGTTTAAGTACAGTGAGCCGCTGGCTGGCCTTTACAGATTTTTCTGGAACGATTTTTGCGACTGGTATCTGGAGTGGGTCAAACCGAGAATGCTCGATGAGCAAAAAAAGCCGATTGCTCAAAATGTCTTGGCTTAT
>DAOUVA010000485.1 GCA_030667885.1 Phycisphaerae bacterium | reverse complement strand
TTTACTTATCACGACCAGGGAGATATTTCCTGTCTCCGCCTTGAGACGGGCAAATCGCTCTGGTCTGCAAAACCGGGCGGCAGATTTTACGGATCGCCAGTCTGGGTCAACGGTTTATTATACTGCATCAATAGAGCGGGTGACGTTTCCGTAATTAAAGCTGCCCCGAAATATGAACTGCTGGCGATAAATTCATTAGGTGAAAAGAGCCAGGCCACCCCCGCTGTTGCAGACGGCAGGATGTACCTGCGTACATATTCACATCTGATTTCGATTGGCGGCAAAACAAAATAAATAGAAAGCACGAGTTATCGTCCTCGTGCCTTCTGTTTTTCTATCTTATTGAATCAGACATTATCCCGCACGACGAAAGGTTCGCGGTACGAGCAGGTAATGTACTTGTTGGCCTTGCTCGCATTCGGCCCGACAAAACGTTCGCTCTTACGGTCATAGGTCAACGCCGGCCCGAGGATAAATTTATCCTTTGCGGGATCGACTCCATTGGCACCCAACTGTCCCAGCACGTGATAGAGAGTATCCAGGGCGTCTCCGTGTGACTTCATACTCTCATGAACCTCATCAATGGGCGCCTCAGTTCCGGCACGCCAGGCGATATTGGCCTGATGACAGACCGCAGTGCCGAGATGTCCGACTTCGACATCCGCCGCAAGGTCCTGACGGCGGCCGCTGCGAACACAGTCTATAAAGTTCTGGGCATGCGCCGATCCGCCGTCACCTTTGTATTGGTGGATACGCTTGCCGTCTTTATCATAGGCGCCGCCGCCGCCACGCGCAATCTTAATCGCAGCGTGCTCGCACTGGATGTGATTGCCGCCCCCGCGGCCGAGATACGTCGCACCCTTTTTCTCGCCGCCACGTTGTCCGGGGTGAGGAAGGTTGCGAATATCAATAACAACCGGTAAGCCATTATAATCCATCAGTGAAAAATGCATGTTGGGAGTTTCGCCGTTGTCGTCCCAGGCATATCTATTACCGGCCGCAACAATTTTGGTCGGCACATCATCCCAGCCTAAGATATGACGGAAATCGTCGATGTAGTGGATTCCCCAGTTTGCCATCTCACCATCGCCCCAGTTCCACTGCCAATGCCAGTCGTAATGGAACTGTTTTCGCATCACAGGTGTCATCGGAGCCGGGCCGGCCCAGAGATTGTAGTCAATTTCGCTTGGAACGGGCTGAGGTGTAGTTACTTTTCCTATTGTGCCTCTGACACCCATCCTTGAGCAGTGAACCCAGAGCACCTTGCCCCACCTGCCCGCCTTGATATCACGAGCGGCTTCCTGCGTTGAAGGGCACGAGCGATGCTGTGTCCCGGCCGCCACGATGCGTTTATACTTTCGAGCAGCCTCGACCATCTTGCGGCCTTCCCATATCGAGTGGCTGACCGGTTTTTCCACGTACACATGCTTACCGGCCTGGCAGGCATAAATCGTCATCAGAGAATGCCAGTGATTGGGCGCTGCGATAACAAGAGCGTCTATGTCTTTGCGTTCCAGGAGTTTCCTGACATCGGCGTAACCGGTTACATTAGTACCGTAATCTTTTTTGCACTTATCAACCCAGCCTCCGAGGACCTTCTCATCGGGGTCGCAAATAGCCACAACATTCACTCCGGGCAGACTCTGGAAATTCTTAATGTGGCCGCCTCCCCGGCTGCGAATACCCGCTACTGCGATACGAACTTCATTATTCGCACCACGGGCACTTGCGAACGAAGATAATGCCAAAGTAGAGCCTGCTGCGGTTGAGAGACTACGCTTGAGGAATTTTCGACGAGTGATTTTGTTCATGATATGATCCTTTGCCTATTTTAACATTTTGTCCATATAAAAACTCAGAAAGGCTAATATAGCAATTGCACAGATTATTGTCAAGGCCGTTAATATCGTTCGAAATTGGGTTTGAATTGGCTTTGTATTGGGTTAAATTGGGTTTGTTTTGGCTTAAATTGGCTTTGAATTGGGTTTGTTTTGGGTTTGTTTTTGGGGTCGCCAGACCAACAATAATTGTATAAAACATTGTTGTTAAATAAGTTATGTTCATTTGGACATTTGGTAAATTGGCTTTGTTTTGCATAATTTGCTTATAATTTCGTACGTAATCTTTCGTAGAGTTTCGTTCCTGTGGCTTTGGACTTTTCGCTCGGCCTCGTATCGAACCGGCTATTCGGATAAACTCTAAGTCTGGCAGCATACCGGTATTTCTTTCTAATTATTAGACGCTGGTCGTTGTTATTTAGTATATGGTAATTTGACTTGGATCTGCTGACCCTGTGGTCTTGGCCTTCTGGCCGGGCTGCGTAAGCAGTTTGTAAAAAAGGCAAACTGAAAATGCCTATTTTTCGTCGCATAACGACGATTTGCGTTAGCCTTTTGGCTAATATTAGCTCATTATAATATATTCAGCTTAAAAAATCAATTAAAAACGGCTAAAAATCTCCGTGACTCCACACTGTATAACTGATGAATTATGCTTAGGAAATTCCATACGTTTTGCTCACTACGTCCGCTCAGTGGTAGAAATTCTTAAGCCCCTGAAAATGATGTTCAAGACAAACATGATAATGAGTATCAAAAAAAATAAGTAAATGCACGAGTTTTGTCGATAAGGTGGTCTCTTTCATATGAAGTAAAGAGTTCATTCTTGCTGATCTCATTTTCTCTCGTAATTATATCAAGAGATAAGAATTCGCCCTTCTTAAACGAGGGCAGACTTAATGTGCTATCTGATGTGCCAATGACAACTTCGTGAAGCAGTGTGGTAGCTGGCCTACAGCTTAATATATTGTTAAACCGGTTGCCTGTTACAGCGCTTAAGGGGGCAGGGAAAGTCACTTTAACATTCTTCATATCTACATCTCCATCATTTTTAATGAAAACGACATGGAATACTTCGCGAGAGCGGATCAATGAAGCTAAGAAGATGTAATAGTCATTCACGGAGAGCTTGGTTTTTATATAGTCAAGGATAGGATCAAATGTCTGTTCTTCGTAGAAACCTCTTTTATCCATATACCCATAGAGGTGCTTCTTATAAGCATACTTGCTTAGTCGCTTCTCAAGTTGTTCTATCCTATACTTAATAAATGGTCCTATTTCTTGGCCTTTGACAAGTGCCTCAATGAGTTTCTCATCAGATGTCCAACTGGAGATATCCACACGATTCGTATCAATAAGCTT
>DAOUVA010000460.1 GCA_030667885.1 Phycisphaerae bacterium | reverse complement strand
TACCGGATGCACACCCTTTTCTAACAGGATGGTCGTTTCTGAAAAACTCCCTGGATTTGCCCGGTGGATTCGTTGCGTACGTATCCGGATTTCTTTCACAGGGCTTTTATTATTCGTCGCTGGGGGCCGTGATCATTGTTGCATCCACCTTATGCCTGTGCGAACTTTCCAGACGGCATCTTGTGACTGCCGGTTATGCGCGGGCCACGCTCTTGACCTCTGTTCCGGCGATCATAATCTTTCTGATTTATAGTTGCTACAAACATCCTTTGCCAGCTTGCCTGACTGTGTCTCTCGGACTGTTATGTTCCCTGGCCTTTGAAAAAGTTCCTTTGCGCAGGTTAGTGATTCGTGCAGTGGTATATTGCATTATGGCAGCCGTAATTTTCTGGTTGTCGGGTGCAGGAGGTCTGTTGATTTTTTTACTCATGACCGTAATCTACGGAATCTTTGTCCACAGAGACTGGAGACTGACGGCACTGGCCCTGCTGGCAAGCTTCGCAATCACCTGGGGACTTACTCAATACTTGTTCCTCATACCGCCTCAAAACGCATTTCTGATATTGACGCCTTTCTCTCCGACAGTTACCGTCGGCATGAATACTTTTTTAAGAGTTTTGATAATCCTCCTTTACGGCTTTGTGCCTTTGAGTGTACTGCTCCTGTTCCTCGGCAAGATATTGTTCAGCAGGACCGGGCAAACCCGTAAGATACGTTCTATACCGAAGAAGAAAAAAAAGGCGCATAACACAGCTATACAAAAGAAACTATCTTTGGCTATCTTCAGGAAACCGGCAGTGATAGCCATCCCAATCGTGCTGATGGCCGCGGGACTCTACTTCAGCTATGACCAGATGAGCAAGCCGTTCGTTCTGGCAAATGACTATGCCCTCCGGAAACAATGGGACAAGGTTCTTGGGCTTGGTCGCAGCTTGCCCAAGGGTAGAAGCAACGTATATTTCAATCATGACATCATTAGGGCGTTGTACTATACCGGTAGATTGCCCTATGACTTGTTTCGCTTCCCACAGACACCGCACGGGCTTCTTCTGACACACGAGAAAAAAGAATCTTATCTAACACAATTAAAATTATGTGATGTCTTCATGGAACTGGGGCAGGTCAACATGGCAGAAAGGCTCGCCTCGGAAGTTCTGGCCACAAAGGGCGATTTCGGGATTGTCATCGAAAAACTGGCCTGGATCAACATCATCAAGGGACAGACCGGCACCGCCCGGATTTATCTTAACGCCCTGAAGAAAGACCTGATCTATCGCCGGACCGCCGAAAAACTTCTCATCGACCTGGACAACAGCTTTGCGCCGGATCAGGCGGCTTATGTTGACAGGATACGTTCATATATGTTTGAAGAGGGACATGCGGGAATCACTAAAGATTCTATCGATCAAATGCTGATAGAATTGCTCGTACATAATCCCAACAACAAGATGGCATTTGAATATCTTATGGCGTGTTATTTGCTCACAGGCCGGGCTGATAAGATTGCGGCGAATATGGAACGGCTTGGTGATCTCGGCTATCAGGAAATTCCAACACTTTATGAAGAGGCAATACTCATCTACTTCGGTTCTCAAGGAAAGAAAATCGACTTAAACAAGTTCAACATAAAGCGTGATACCTTTGAACGCTATGCAAAGTTTGTACAACTCAGAAATGCTATGCAGCCCAATAATCGACAGGCCGTACTCGGGCGTTTAATCGGTGAATTCGGTAGTAGCTATTTCTTTTATTTTACATTCGGGCGTGTTGGATTGCTGTAAGATTCTGCAATTAGCCCGGATTCCCCTTTTCTTAAACACTTTTTCATAGCTTGAAGAAGCTCTCCCAACTAAGCGATATCCCCATACCCATTGTCCTTTTTAGCCATATTTTAGCAAATAACGCATTTTAAGGCATAAAAAAAGGAATTTACTTGACGGGAAAGTAGGTAATTTGGTATAAAAAAGAGTGGTGTGGCCTATGTCCGTGCCTTTTTATATCTGCGGATGTTGGCCTTTGGAAGTTATGGAGCTTTGTTGATTTATCAATAGAGGAGGATGTTTCTATGCCGGGGATAAAGTTCGTCGTGACGATGGCTTTGTATCTCGGTATTAGCTTTCACATTTCAACTAAAAATTCTTATTTTGAAAACAATAATAATTTTGGTGTGTGGCCAAAATATTATTCATAGATATCTTCATTTTGTAAGGAGGACTATTATGTACAGAAAACTAATTTTTTTGGTTTCTTTTGTTTTGATGCTGGGACTGGTCAGCAGTGTTTCAGCAGAGCTGGTAGCGCATTGGAGGTTGGATGATGGCTCGGGGACCATAGTCAGTGATGCCAGCGGCAATGGGCTTGACGGCACAATCCAGGGTGACCCGAAATGGGTGGACGGAATGATAGGCGGTGCCATGGAATTTGATGGAGACGGCGATTACGTTGATTGCGGAAATGACCCTGCCTTTGATATTACCGAACAGATAACACTTGCAATATGGGTTAACGCAAATGATTTGAACAACAGCGAGAATAATTGCTGGCTGGGCAAAGGCGACAATGCTTACGCGATAAAACACCAGACCGGTAATTGGCTGGAATTTTTTGTCTATGATGGTGACTGGTATACAACTCAGTACCCAACTGATATTGAATCACTTAACGGCGACTGGCATCATATGGCGGGAACGTACGATGGAAGCGAGCTTAAGTTCTACCTTGACGGACAGCTCGAAGTGACTCTTGCACATGTGGGCTCCATAGGAACTGCGGTTCATCCTGTCACTTTGGGAGAGAACTCTCAGGCAACCGGACGTTTTTTCGATGGAATGTTGGATGACGCTCGTATGTACAACCATGCCATGACGGAGAGTGAGATTATGGGTGTTATGCTGGGTGGTGAAGGATACCCCTATGCCCTGAGCCCGAATCCTGCCGATGGTGTTTACCATCCTGACACGTGGGTGAACATTAGCTGGAAGGCGGGTGATTTTGCTCTCTCGCACGATGTTTATATGGGTGATAATTTTGATGATGTGGACGCCGGCGCTGAAGGAACAGTCATAGGCAATCAGGCTGACACGTTTTTAGTTGCCGGCTTTCCCGGATTCGCATATCCGGATGGCCTGATCCCGGGTACGACTTACTATTGGCGAATTGACGAGGTCAATGACGCCGAGCCGAACAGCCCGTGGAAGGGCAACGTCTGGAGCTTTAGTATTCCACCCAAGACCGCATACCTACCCGACCCAGCCGATGGCGCAGCCTCTGTAGGTGTCGATGACAGACTTACCTGGACAGCAGGTTTCGGTGCGAAACTGCACTATGTATATTTCGGCGACAATTTTAACGAAGTGGACAATGCAGCCGGGGCTCTTCCTCAGGGAACTACGAATTATACTCCCGGCACGCTTAAAATGGCTAAAACTTACTACTGGCGTGTCGATGAGTTCGATATTGCCGAAACGCATAAAGGCGATATCTGGAGCTTTACTACCGAAGGCGCCGTGGGCGCCTCGAACCCGGCTAATGGCGCTGTGGACGTAACGCAAACACCTGTTCTCACATGGGCACCGGGCTTCGGTGCTTCACATG
>DAOUVA010000433.1 GCA_030667885.1 Phycisphaerae bacterium | reverse complement strand
CGCTCAAGCGAGCCAAGAAATAACCGCCTTGTGATAATATGGCAAATAAATAACGTTAAGATTTGGCGCCATTATCCCTGTAAAAAAGGACTAATATCATAATAATCTCATTTTCTGCGCACATTTCGGGGGTGAAATTACACTATAATAACAGAGACTGATATCAGTTAGTTCTTTGAATTGGTGGATTAGTTGTGGAATTGAATTCAGAAACACAATTAGTTGAAGCGGCCCAAAATGGCCATTTGGAAAGCTTCGGTGCTCTCTATGAGCGTTATCACAGTCCTATGGTGGCATTGGCTTATTCGATGCTGGCCGACAGGGACCTGGCAGAGGACGCCGCACAGGAAGTATTCGCGATAGCCTGCCGAGATATAGGGAGTTTGAAAAGTAAAGAGAGATTTGCAGCGTGGCTGGCCGGCATTTGCAGGAATGTTTCGAGGCAGATGCTAAGGACCAACAAGAGCAGAGGAATTGCTCCGGACAATGAACCTGCTGCTATTAGGCGTGATGATACGGAGGACCGCCGGGAGGCGATTCGACGGGCAGTATGGAGCCTTCGAGCCTCAGAGAGTGAGTTGATTGTTATGCGTTATTTCGATGGATTCTCGCAGGGACAGATATCGGAAGTTCTGGGCCTCTCATCACAGGCAGTTAACGGCCGGTTAGTTAGAGCAAAACGTAAGATTGCAAAGTATTTGAAACGAAACGGTTTAACGGGAGATAATTATGAAACGTCCTGAAAACGATAAATGGCTTAACGGAGCGTTAGAAGAAGTCATTGGGTCGGAAAAACCACGGACGGACTTCGAAGCGTGGAAGCAAAACCATCCTGAAGCCGTTGAAATGTTAACCTTGCGGGCAGATGGGCAAGCTTCGGCTTCGCCGAGTCCGCTAACGATTAGGAGAATAATTATGAAAAATCAAATTACAAAATATGCAACGGTAATTGCCCTGATATGCACGGGAGTCGTGGCCGCAACAGCAGTAGGAATCAAGATTCACAAATGGCGAGTGGAAAGCAAACACCCTGAATACGGCTACATGCTTCATAGCGAAGACGGCAAGACCGTGACAAACATCCCAGATAGCTGGGCTGACAATCCGGAGCATGCGGTGAAAGTCAAGGAGGAGCTGGACCTCCTAAAGCAACAAGACAACAGGAAGCTGGTGGGTGCAAGTGAATACATCGTGAACGATCAACTTGACAACAGGTGGTTGTTATACGAGTACAATCTCTCAGATGGTCAAACGATCGAGGTGAGTGAGCGCGACCCGGATGACAACGGTCCGGGGGCATTGACCAGAGAACAGAAAGAAGAAATGGACCAACTCTGGCACGAGCAACTCGATACAGAGTATTGGCAGGATTTTGTCACCACCGAGGAAAAGCAAGTATATGGTAGTGCCTTGTCCTTCAGGAAGTGGAAATTAGTCCTCAGCGATGGAACCGAAGTCGTCTATTCCATCGGCAATCTCAAAAAAGATTAGTAGTCTCAAAATTGAATCGTATCCCCAAAAAGGCTGAGTCTGTCCGGCTCGGCCTTTGTTTATGCGCTATTTGGGGATAGACCAGAATGGCTGAGGAACACAAAATCAGCAGGAAATAAGAGCTTCGCGGGCATTACAGTTAAGCCGGCTAAAAAAAAAGTTGCAAATCCTGATTTTATCCTTATAATACTTAATCTTTAGGTAAGAGCAGCAGGTACGATATCGATTGCTGCTCTCAGGGAAGTAGAATATTGACCTTTATACGCTAAATATTGAATATTGCGGGAGAAGTTTCAATGGAACAAATTATAGAACTGGAAATCGACTTATTTGCCGAAAATTTGCCTTCACTGGACGAAATTAAGACACTGTCAGAGCAAGCCCACTGCGGCGAGTCCAACTTGTTAAAATTCGGTGAACAAGTAGAATCACATATGGATAGCAACGGACAGAAGGCCCGACTGGCGGTTGGCATAGGCCTTTTCATCTTAGGCAGAAACACAGAAGCAATCGAGAAACTGAAAAAGGCCCAGGACTGCAAAGAGAAATTCATATACTTAGCCTTTGCGCTTCGCCGGACAGGAGAATTCGAAAAGGCCATTGAAAACCTGCAAAAAAGCCTCGATTATGACGCCGACAAAATGAATATAAGCATGGAAAAAACCGCCACACAAAGGCACGCAGGGAATTTCGAGGCAGCGGCCAAGGAACTCAAGAGCTGCAAAAATTTCGAGAATGTAAGTACCGAATACCATTACCAGTTCGCTCGTCTTGAGGAAGCACAGGGACTCTATGAAGAGGCAATAGAGAATTATAAAAAGGCTGTGGAGCTGTCGCCCAACCATCAAAGAGCCCTTTTTCATCTGGCTTTTCGCTGTGATTTATCGGGTGATGAACCAGCGGCTATCGATTATTACAAGCAAATTGCATCAAGCTCTCCGGTCCATGTGAATGCCCTGCTGAACTTAGCGGTACTTTACGAAGATGACGGCAAGTACGACAAAGCCGCGAAATGCGTCGATATGGTACTCGAGATTCATCCTAATCACCAAAGGGCAATCCTGTTCAATAAAGACATCGAAAGCTCGAAAACGATGTTTTATGACGAGGAAAAAGAAAAGAAAAAGACCCGCAAAAGCCAGATTCTCGAAACACCTATTTCGGATTTTGAACTTTCGGTGCGGAGTAGAAACTGCCTGAAAAAGATGAAAATCGAGACTCTCGGCGACCTTCTTAACATCAGTGAAGCGGAGCTTTTATCTTATAAGAACTTTGGTGAAACGTCTCTAAGGGAAATCAAAACCATTCTCGAACCTAAAAGCCTGAGTCTCGGGATGTCTCTTGAAGAAAAGCAGCTTCCTTCGGCAGAAATGCCCGATCATACTGTTATCGCAGACGAGAATGAAGGCTTAAGGAATAAACCCATTGATGACCTCCAATTGTCGGTGCGTGCTCGAAAGTGCGTTCAAAAGCTCAACCTTCGCTCAATTGGTGAATTGACACATAAAACAGAGGCAGAGCTTCTGGGCTGTAAAAACTTCGGTGTAACAAGCCTGAATGAAATCAAAAAAGCGCTTGTAAGCCTCGGATTATCACTGCGAAGCCTGGATTAATTGAGAATTTAGAATTGGGAATCAGGAAACGGAAATTGAGAATTCTACATTCTAAATTCTACATTCAGAATTCCAACAAACGTTATTCTCGAGTATCGAACGGAAAAATAGCAACTATTCTGCTGTTGCTGGTAATTCTGGGCGGCTGTAAGAAACGGCAGGTCCCAACACCAATACCCCAGATGGATATTGATCCACAGTTTTGGGTAAGGGTACTGCTGCTTGATGATGTCGAAACCTGCACGCTAAAAATCGAATCGTCATTCAGCATTACCGATGACCCAAACCTTCAAACACAACTCACAACAGCTCGCTTTGATCAAATTGACGCACCTATGAACATCCAATTAGTTAACAACCAAATCACAATCGGTGGCCGACCCTTTATGAACGATGAGGTAGTTGTTTATCCGAATGAGCCGTATATGTTCAATTTGGACGGCCACTATTATCGAGGCAAATTAAAGCTGTTAATCAATCCGGAAAGGGGTTCTTTTGACGCGATTAATATAGTTCCTCCCGAGGCATATTTAGCCGGCGTCGTAGGAGCCGAGATGCCCGATTATTGGGAGCCGGAGGCCCTCAAAGCTCAGGCAATCGCGGCAAGAACTTATTGTTTATATATTAAGAAACGCTTCGGAAAAAATCGCAAATGGGACTTAAAAAAAACAGCGGCACATCAGGTTTACCGCGGCGTTCGGGAAGAGTCCACCGAGATTTGGAACAGTGTCAATCAAACAAAAGGCCAGGTGCTGGTTTGCAAACAAGCCGATGGCGCTGAAGAAATCTTTCCAACTTACTACAGCTCAATCTGCGGCGGTCATACTGAAAACAGCATAAATGTATTCGGCGATTCTTTTGAGCCGCTAATAGGTGTGCCCTGCCCTTATTGCATGAAAGTGGCCAAGCCGAAATTTTTCTTCTGGCCCATGATTCAATTCGATAACGCTTATGTTGTAAGCAGGCTATTACGAAGGTATCCGAATCTTAAGCAGCTCGGGAAAATCACAAATAT
>DAOUVA010000443.1 GCA_030667885.1 Phycisphaerae bacterium | reverse complement strand
AGTAAAGGTTTTACCATTTGCCGCCAGGTCTCAGGGCTCATCAGCATTGACTGTTGACCGGCGGCATCGTCACCCAGCCAAAGCCAGTCCAGTTCAAATCGCCGACAGGCTGCTTCGGATAGTTCTATGGAAAATTCTGTAGAGCGCTCTAACATTTTTTGTGTCAGTTCAGGATTTTGTGCGAGTTCCAACAAGGTCTTTTCCATACCGCGCACACGCCAGTACATTTCAAAAACATTTGGCGAAACATCACAGCCTACGAAGTAGTCGTCTTTAAGTTCCATAACCGGCTTCATCAGGTCCACAAGCGAATCAATTCGGTCGAATGGAAACTTGTACTGTAGAAGCTGCTTTTCGCCGGCATCGGTCAGGGGATATTTGGAGATTTGGTTGAAGCCATCAATGCGAGTCCACTCTATGCCCCAGTCATCCACATGCGACTGGCCGTCATGCTCGTGCACGATCCCCTCCATTGCATGATTGTTACTCACCCAGGCCTGACGGACATCGTCGCCCATAACCAGAGACACGTATTTTGCCGGGATTTCCAGAAGTCCGGCCAGCCTTTTGGTGGTTTGGGGATGATACCACATGAAAATTGGAACGCGGTCAGTAGCTTTTCGCTGCAGCGCTGAATGTACACGCTCTTTTGAGGTCACTAACAGTTTCCTCGCAAATAAAGAAGTACCGAATTTTCAACAGAGACAACGACCATCGCACTGGTAGCTTAAAAAGGCTGTCTATCCTATACCGTTATGCCTCTATAGTACCTTTGTCTGTCCGGGCATCGCAATCGGGTAGCCGCCCTTAGCATCTGGCATGACCGGTGGGTCGGAGTCCATTGTGTAATGGTCAAGGCCCGGGGCCAACTCAAGGTCCGAAGCCATCGCCTCTTCCCATGTGACCTTCTTGCCCGACTCGGCGGCCATTCGCCCGAGGATACCCGTCATAGCGGCGTAAGCGGAACGCTCGGTCTCGTTGTAGGGCTTGTTCTCGCGGATAGCTTCGAATAGCAGGTCGTGTTCATTTTGGTACCCATCACATCGCGGCCCTTTATACTGCCATATCTGGTTCTCAGGCGTCTGCTGATGACTTTTGAAAATTCGCGGTTGCGTAATCCCTTCGCCGAGAACGGCCGAGCCTTTTGCGCCGTGGATTACATCGCCGAAAAATCCCCAGCAGTTGTCCATGTGCCTTCCCTGAGCGAGCAGTCGCGTACCATCGGGAAAAGAGTATTCCACTGAATAGTGGTCGAACAACTGGTCGGCTGCGGTTCGTACTTGTCGGCCTCCCTGGCCCTGAGCCGATACCGGCCAGGCGTCTTTGCACCAGCAGCACACGTCGAGATTGTGAATCAGCCAGTCCAGGATAAAGCTGCCGTTCACCCAGGTAAAGCTGGAGTAGTTGCGGATCTGGTGGGCAAGTTCGCTCATACCGGGTGATTTTGGAGCGAATCCAACCGGGGCATGCTCACGATAGGCCCAACAGGTAATAATATCACCGATCATGCCGTCGTGTAGGTGTTGGACTGCTTGTTCCAGCGGTTTGTAGTGTCGGCTCATTAAGCCGCCGGCGATTTTGAGATTCTTCGCCTTGGCTTTCCTTCCGGCTTTTAGCACGCGACGAATGCCCGGGGCATCTACCGCGAAAGATTTCTCCATGAACACATTACAGCCTTTGGCCACTGCATATTCCACGTGGATCGGGCGGAATGTCGGAGGTGTGGCCAGTATGACGAGCCCGCCCGGCGCGACGGCGTCGATGGCTTTCTTGTAAGCATCCATGCCGAGCATTTGCATATCCTTGGGCACGTTGACTTGCCGTTTGAATTGCCTGGAGAGATTCTTATGGCTGCTATCCAGACGATTGGGGAATACGTCGGCCATCGCAACCAGTTGAGTCGGCCCCTTGGTAGCAAGGGCGTTGGCCGCTGCGCCGGTCCCGCGACCCCCGCAGCCTACTAAGGCTATTTTGATTGTGTTCTTTTCACCAGCATGTGCCCGAACTCCGATAGCACTTACCAGGGCTGCGCCTGCCAAGGCTCCTGAAGTTTGCTTGAGGAATTTTCGGCGGGAGACGGAAGATTCTTGACTCTTATCTTGTGTGTTCATGAAACACTCCTTTCCTTGTATCTGTTGAGCGATGATATTCATAAATCCTGCTACATTTTGCTATAATAACACAAAAGTGCAAGGAAAATTTCCCTTCTAAACCACCTGTCTGATGGAGTATGGTTGTCTCTGCTGCTGCGGGGCAGAAAGTTATCGTTAAATCGGTATCACTTGCCAACACAGTATAATTTCCGCGTCGTACGTATGAACAACTGACCATGTGCGGCGCTGATAGAAGCTCGAACAATTTCTCGACCGGTGGGCTCGTCCATGGAAATAGAGTTGATGATTTCACCGTTTTCTGCATTGATTACGGCTGCTAGTCCTGCGTGATTGATTATGTAAATTTTTCCATCTGCCCCAAGTGGAGAAGCTTCATATTTTGCTCTACCCGGTGTCTCGATAGCCCACTTAATTTTACCCGTGCGCGGTTCCACGCGTGAAAGATGCTTTCCCAAGTCATTGAGGACGAAGAAATCACCGTCGTAATAAGCCGGCGTTGGCACATCGGACGATCTTTCTTCCTCTTTGTTTTGACTGATCCAAACGATGGCACTTTCATCAAGTACGCCCTCACTGTCGGGTCGGATTGCATAAATGGGGCTGCGTTTGGGTGCGCAGACGAGAATGACGCCGTCACCTATAACCGGAGAAGGTACATGCCGCCAATGCGTAATGCGCGTGGGATTCCAGGTGCCCCATCGCCATAATTCCTTACCTGTTTCAAGGTCATGGCCGGTCAGGACATCACCGCCAATAACCAAAAGTTGCTGATTTCCATTTAAAGAAACAGGAATCGGAGTAGTAAACGCTTCACGCGATTCTCTCGGGGCTTTACTTGGACGGATATGTCGCCATAGGGTCTTGCCGGTTTCCGGTTCCATAGCCAAAATATAAGATTCGTTTTTCTTATCTTTCAAGCCACGACCTCCCACCGGTACATCCCGCTGTAATACCTGCAAATATAATTTGCCGTTAAACAGGGTAGGACTGCTGCTGAAAGTCCATTGGAATGCGAAGGGGCCGTAGTCATCATGAATATTGCGTGCCCACTGGCGACGACCGTTCAGATCAAAACATACCAGGTCGCCATTGGCATAGAAAAAGATCACGATTTTGCCATTAGTTACCGGGGAGGCAGCGGCATAGGTACTTTTCTTATCTCTGTTGATTTCTTTTGCAATGTCGTGCTGCCAGAGAAGTTTTCCGCTAATGCGGTCGAAACACATCGCCAGCAGCATATCCCTTTCGGAATCGACACCCGACAGAAATATCCTGTCTCCTAAAATAATCGGGGTAGCGGCCGAAGAGCCGGCTAAATCGACCTGCCAGGCGATGTTGTCGGTTTTACTCCAATCCGTAGGCAGGTTCTTTTCAGTGGTGGAGCCATTAAAGTATGGACCACGCCACTGCGGCCAATCGTCGGCTTGAGCAACGGCTAAGGTTACCGATACGAGTACCAAAAAAACATAATACTTTCGTGTAAACATCTCATATCTCCTGAGATTTGTTATTGTTGCCGTTGGATAAAATCTCACCTGCCATTTAATATTTCAACTGGCTGGCCCTGGGTGTCACCTTATCGATATTGGGTGTTACGTCAGCTTCGACATTACCCATGGCCCAGGCTAAGCCGCCGGCTATTATGCCCTGAACGTCGGGGTTGGTCCAGATGTCGTCGCGATGGCCGAATGAAGTATAGAATACACGGCCTTTGCGGTGCATTCGGGCCCATGTGGCCGGGAATGGCGGGCGCTGGTAGCAGTCACCTTCCATTCCCTCGTTGTCCTCGATGAGGATTACGT
>DAOUVA010000387.1 GCA_030667885.1 Phycisphaerae bacterium | reverse complement strand
CGATTATCTGAGAAATACCTGCGGCAGTTCTATAGCCGATTTGTGTCATGTCGTGCATTGTGGGATAGACACGGACAAATTCAGGTCTGTCACCCATCAACCTGAATCCGGAAGAATAGTTTGTGTGTGCCGGCTTAGCCCGAAAAAAGGTCTGGACATTGCGATAAGGGCTTGTGCGAAACTTCGGGACAATAATGTAAAATTCATTTTCGAAATTGCAGGAGATGGGCCGCAGCGCCGGATTCTTGAGGAATTGATTGATAGGCTGAATTTGGCCGACCATGTTAAGTTACTCGGAGCCAGACCAAACGACCAACTGACGGAACTGTTTAGCCGGGCATCCGTATTTCTTATGCCCTGCGTTAAGACGCCCAATGGAGATATGGACGGTATTCCCGTTGCAATGATGGAAGCAATGGCATGTGAGGTGCCGGTAGTATCGACTGCTATATCAGGTATTCCCGAACTGGTCAAAGATGGCATCACAGGCCGGCTGGCTCCGGAGAAAGATGTCGATGCACTGGCACAAATCCTACAAGAGCTTCTCGGAGATATGAGTAAAATCGAGCAGTTTGGAAAAGCAGGGCGCGAGCGTGTCCTGACAGATTTTTGTATATCTGAAAACGCAGCGAAGCTGAGGGAGCTAATCAAAAACTGATGCACATCCTTTATATTCATCAACATTTTGCCACGCCGGCAGGCAGCACCGGCACTCGTTCGTATGAATTTGCCCGCCGATGGGTAAAAGCAGGACACAAAGTTACCTTGATAACCGGTTATTATGACATCGGCGGTTTACAAGTGAACAAGACGCTTAACCGGAAGCAGACCATAGAAGGAATAAACGTAGTTATTGTTGGGACCAAATACAGCAACAAGCAATCATACTTGCGCAGAATAATTTCATTTATGTCCTTTTGCCTTTTGAGCATTTATGCCAGCATCAGGGCCAATGGTGTGGATGTAATTTACGCATCCAGCACTCCTTTGACTGTCGGAATTCCCGCTATGGCCATAAAGTGGGCCAGACGAGTTCCTTTTGTGTTCGAAGTGCGCGACCAGTGGCCTGAAATACCAATTGAGCTGGGTGTTATAAAAAACAGGTTTCTTATCAAAATACTTTTATGGCTCGAAAAAACTATATACAAAAGCTGCTCTTGGATAGTAGCCCTGTCGCCGGGTCAGGCGGAAGGTATAAAAGAAGTATTGGCTGACGAAAAACCGATAGCTGTAATACCCAACAGTTGCGACATTGATGTATTCAGACCGGAAATTGACGGCTCAGCAGTTCGACAAAGAAGGGGCTGGGGCGACAAACTTGTCCTTCTCCACACAGGCGCAATGGGTAAAGTCAACAGTCTTAATTTCGTCATCGAAGCAGCCGAAAGGCTCAAAGACCATAGTGATATTATCTTTGTGTTAATAGGTGACGGAAATCAAAAGTCATCCCTGGAAAGCGAGGTTAAAAAACTCGGTTTGGCAAACGTGGAAATTTTATCCTCTGTTCCAAAACGAGAGCTGTCCGAATTTTATGCCGCGGCTGATGCAGGGCTTGTGATAATTGGTAATTACCCGATCATCGAACACAATTCAGCTAATAAATTTTTCGACTCTTTAAGCGCCGGTAAGGCCGTGCTGATAAATTATTCCGGCTGGCAAAGAAAGATTCTGGAAGAAAACGAAGCCGGGTTTGGCTGTGATTTGTGCAATCTTGATCAATTCGTCGAAAAAGTGCTTTACCTGAATTCGCACAGGCAGCAGATAAAACAAATGGGACAAAATGCCCGCAGAGTAGCCGTTGAACAATTTGATAGAGACCGACTGGCAAAACAGGTCCTGGAGATAATTTCTACACTGAAAAAATGAATGAGGCTCAAAGCCAGATAGAATTTAAAGACATTCATATTGAGTATGCCCGGCAGGTCGCTGCATTACATATTCAATGTATAAGCACCGGCTTTATCAGCTCTATGGGCATTGATTTTGTGACTTCCCTGTATGAAGCCATCGTTCACAGTAATTCGAGTTTCGGTGTTGTCGCAGTCAGAAATGAAAAAGTGCTCGGATTCGCAGTATTTACTACAAATATCAATACACTTTATAAAGCGGTCATTTGGAGAAAAGGACTGAGGTTTGCATTACTATTGGCAGGCCATATGTGTTCCCTGAAGCGGATTAAAAGGATGTTCGAAACTCTGTTTTATCCAACCAGAATAAAAAATAAGGACCTGCCCTCAGCAGAAATGCTTTCAATTGCTGTCGCTCCTGAAGAGCAGCGAAAGGGGCTGGCAGGTGAGTTAATTGAAATGGGATTCAGACATTACCGCAAAACTGGAGTAGATAAAGTTAAGGTTCTAATCGGAGCAGATAACAAGGCGGGAAATAAATTGTATATCAAGTCCGGATTTGAGCCTGCCGGACAGATTACCAATCATGGCCTGCCCAGTAATGTTTATGTCGCTCAAATCAATCGGGCTTGAGCCGGAAATCATTGCTCCTTGCGGATTGCACCCCGAAGGCCTTCCATCTTCAAATAGCCCTTTTTCCAAACCACAATCCCTGAAACAACAAATACGATTACGTACACAATCAGGGCATATCTGGTTTTTATCTGGCTCATAGCAAGACCAACCAGGGCATACAGGGCAGCTAAGGCGTAGCAAATGGTAACGGTTTTTTTCAGCGGTATGCCCCTGTCAATCATCTGGTCGTATATATGCCCGCGGTCGGAAACAAACAACGGACGCTTATTTAAGAATCGTCTGACAAGTGCAACAGCCGTGTCGAGAATCGGCAATCCAAAGACCACGACCGAAGCCATCCACCATCTTGGAATTTTCTCGGCAAACAAAATCATAAGGACCGCCACTACAAAACCGAGCAGCATACTTCCGGCATCTCCCATGAAAATTTTGGCCGGATGCCGATTAAATGGTAAAAAGCCACATACCGCGCCGAGCAGTCCCAAACATATAACGACGCGCACTGCATCACCGCCAACTTCGCTGAAACCCCATGTACCTAAATGAATCGCCAACAATAGCATGGCACCTGTGATTATCACCGTAACACCTGCACAAAGGCCGTCGAGACCATCCAGAAGATTCAGCGAATTGCTCGCACCCAATACAAAGATAATTACAATCGGAATTCCCAAAATAACTTCAATATTTTCCGGAATTCTATCCCCAGCCAACGAATAATATAACGCCGGTCTTATGCCAACGAAAATTAAAACGACCGCCGCCGCAACCTGGCCCAATATTTTCTGCCCGGGTTTTATATCAAATATGTCATCGATGAGCCCTATAAGGCAAGCTATCGATCCGCCGGCCAATACCGCCGCCAGCCATGTGAATGACAGGCGAAAATGCTCCGGCTCAAATGAACTCGCCGAAGTCCGGTCGCTAATGCAATAAATACCTGTAAGTATGCCAACGGTCAGTCCTGCTAAAATGCCTACACCACCAAGATAAGCAACGCTACCTTTGTGAGTTTTTACCAGTTTATCCGGTTTATCAACAATTCCAAGCTTCAGTGCGATATTCTTGCACAGCAAGGTGGCAACTAAGGCTGAAATAAATGAAAACACCGGCACAGGCCAGAATTGCAATACCCAACTAAGGGGTCTTTCAGGACCTATGAGATTGTCTAACATTATTGCAATCCTCTATCTGAATAATTCCCGGACAGGAGGCTTTTTGCAGGTTTTCGACAGTTTACAGAACGAATACAAATCTGTCCAGATGAATCACTGTGGTCTTGACATGGGAGATATATTCGGATAAACTAACAACTATTCTGCGAAGGTACTGCTGTTAAGCTTGTCGATAAACTGACTGTCTTGTAATAATCACAGTGAGGTAGAATGAACCTTTTCGATATTTGTAAACGTATGCTTGATATTTTGATTGCCATAGCCGTGACGGTTATTCTGTCTCCGGTATTGGTAGCGATATGGATAGCTATAAAGCTTAGCGGTAAAGGGCCTATAATATTCACGCAAGAAAGAGCAGGGAAAAACAGCAAGCCGTTTGTCTTTTACAAATTCAGAACTATGAAACCGGATGTTGAGCCTTTTGGGCCAAGCCCGAAATCCGGCCGGGACCCCCGCTTATCAAAAGTCGGGAAGTTCCTACGAGAATACTCACTCGACGAACTGCCCCAGTTATTTAACGTTTTAAAAGGCGATATGAGTATTGTCGGACCTCGGCCTCTGTATATTTCCCAGATACCAGAATGGAACGAAAGGCAAAAAAAGCGGCTGCTTGTAAAGCCCAGTCTTACGGGTTTGGCACAAATCGGGGGCAGGGCCGAGCTTACGCGAGAAGAAAAACTTGATCTGGACGTTAAATATGTGGAAACCGCCTCTATATTAACCGATATAAGGATAATACTGGCAACTATTGCCTATGTGTTCAAGCGGAAGAACATCTATGAAAAAAGCTACTCACATACCGAATACACCCGAGGCCAGAGCAAATAAGAAAGCTGAAATAAATATGTTAAATTCAATATACGAAACACAAATGAAACACCTGATAAAAATAGAGCAGTTGGAGCAATTAAGCGAGCAGGAAAGAATCCGCCTAAAGGAAGTTACTGAAACGTTTCCTTTTCGCAGCAACGATTATTACTTGTCACTTATTAACTGGGATGACCCCGACGATCCTATCCGCAAAATTATTATCCCTAACTCGAACGAGCTTGAAAAATGGGGCATGCTTGATCCCTCAGACGAAGAAAGCTATACGATCATACCCGGGCTCGAGCATAAATATCATTCCACAGCGCTGCTTTTAATCAGTAATGTATGCGAGGGAATCTGCCGGTACTGTTTCCGTAAGCGAGTTTTCATTG
>DAOUVA010000418.1 GCA_030667885.1 Phycisphaerae bacterium | reverse complement strand
CCGGGAACGTATTCGAGAACAAGATAGCTGACGCCTTCGACCTCTTCCAGCTCCTCGTAGATAGCGGCAATGTTCGGATGATTCAACGATGCCAGCACCCGGGCTTCCCGCTGCCATCGCTTTTGAACCTTGGAATTACTCGTCACCTCGGCAGGCAGGCTTTTGATGGCAACCGGACGGTCGAGTTTGGTATCGTGTGCAAGGTAAACGACCCCCACCGCTCCGCGACCCAACTCTCTTTCGATCTGGAACGGACCTATCCGCCCTCCCGGGGATGCTGCTGAGCTATTAAAAGAATGTTCAGGGCCGACTCCCTTGTCATTAGATTCCTTACTATTGTTCTCTTCAGCATTGCTCATTAGCAGGCCTTACTTAAGATGTATGATGTCTTCACAACTTTACCGAAAAAAGTGTCTTGACTATATCGTACATGGCTAATACTATATTACACAATTCATATTACGTCAATACGACTGTGGATTCAACTACAGCATATGTAAATGTTTATCTCAAGGAGTTACGATGGCTTCTATCATAATAATGTCAGGACCTAAAAAAGGTGACTATTATCCCCTCGGCCAAAGGACGAATGTGATAGGCCGGGATGAGGCCCTTCTAATACAAATTCTCGATGAGCACGTTTCGCGTAAACATGTGCAGATTCTTTTCGATAAAGACAAGGGGCAGTATTTCGCGCTCGATATGAAGAGCAAACACGGCGTTTTTATCAACGGCGGCAAAATCAATAATGAAACAGCTTTAGCTGACGGCGACCAGATTTATATAGGCCAGACCGATTTGCTGTTCACTGAAAAAGACTTTGCCGACCGTGAAAGTGCGCTGTCCCACTTCAAGAAAGTCGGGGAGCGATTCCGTCCAACAATGATTGAGTGAGTTACGAAATTATTCCTCTTTCCCGGGCCCGGGTTTCAGCAGATTCCTGAGTCCTTCGGTTATCTCCCTGCCGATATCCTCTTTACCTTCCATAATCCTTGTGCCCAGGTTTATAGTTTTATTCAGAGTCGAAGTCATTGTACCGACTATATCCGCGGGCAGGACGCCAATTCCCTCTTCAACGACGGACTCCGCAATAGCAAGTATAATTTTCTTCAATAAAGCCGCTATATCCATTTTATTATCACGACCTAAATTGGTCATTCTTATGGGTGAAAGCACCAGTGTTATAGGTTCGGTTTGCCAGGAATTTGTCATCAAATCGACTTTAACCGTAATATCGGAAATTTCAAGATTGTCTATACGAAGCTTTTTCCATTCGTCCGTTTCAGATGCAGCCTGTAATACATCATGGAGATTATTTTCGGAAACGCTATGCTGTTCAATTATAACATCTACATGGTCAATCCTGATTTGCCTTATATTTACAACATCGCTTAAAAGCGACTTTGCTTCAACTTCGATTTCAGTATTTTTCAATACGAGCAGTTTGTCATGTTGATAAGCCGGCGGGTTACTAATCGAAAGATTTTGTAAAACAAGCTTTCCAGAGATTATTGAAAGGTCAACATCACTCATGCTGACTTCAACATTTAAGGCCCTGGTTGCTGCGGACTCAATTCCCGCCCTTACAGCGCGGTCGGCAAAAAGATTGACCGCTATCACAATAACAGCAATTAAAACCAGTATTGCCAGCACAATAACACGCAGGATTTTGAGGGTCTTGTTCATCTTCCAAGCTTTTCAATCATACTATCGCAAACAAGTCCGGGGAGTTTTTATTAATAAAAAGCAGATATTCGGTTTAAATACTCTGTCGGGTAATTTTCGCACCGAGGGGATTAAGTCTTTCTTCGATTTTCTCGTAGCCGCGGTCGATGTGATAGACCCTGCTTATAATTGTAGTCCCTTCAGCAGCCAATCCGGCTAACACCAACGCCGCCGACGCCCGCAGGTCGGAAGCCATGACCGGAGCAGCTATTAACGTCTTCACACCGGCCACAATCACAGCCGGGCCTTCTTTACGCAAATCTGCCGCCATTCGGCTCAATTCCGCGACATGCATAAATCTGTCGGGAAAAATCTTTTCGATTATGATACTATTACCTTCGGCAAGTGACAAAAGAACCATGAACTGGGCCTGCAAATCGGTGGGGAAACCGGGATAGGGCTGGGTGGTAATGTCGGTAGGCCTGATGGTACCTTTACGGGCAACAACACAACCATCACCTTCAACATCAACTGTTACACCGATATTTCTGAACCTGTCCACGACAGCCATCATATCATCGAGCCGACAATTCTGGAGCCGCAGCTCACTTTCAGTTATAGCGGCAGCGACCATAAATGTTCCGGCCTCGATTCTGTCCGGAATTACCTCGTACTCAACAGGCTTGAGCTCTTTAACGCCTTCGATAATTAGCCGCGGCGAGCCGATACCAGTAATCCTGGCGCCCATTTTATTCAGACAGTTTGCCAGGTCCTTTATTTCCGGCTCACAGGCAGCCGATTCTAAAACTGTACGACCTTTCGCTAACGTCGCGGCCATCAGGACATTCGCGGTGCCGAGCACGGTCGAACCGAAAGGGCCACCCATAAAAATATCTTTACCTTTCAAACCGTTCGGTGCTTCGGCGATGATATAACCGTTTTTAAGATGGATTTGTGCGCCAAGCTCCCTCAGGCCTCTGACATGGATATTTACCGGCCTGTCACCAATAGCACATCCTCCTGGCATTGAAACCTCCGCCCTGCCACAGCGGGCAAGCAGCGGACCAAGTATGCAAATACTTGCCCGCATCATGCGGACAATCTCATACTCGCCTACAGGATTATCAATCACCGTCGAATCTATACATAAATCGCCGTTCTGGTCTCGGGCTATCTTACAGCCAAGGTGTTGAAGCAATTTTTCGCATACGGAGATATCAGAAAGCTGAGGGACAGCCTTTAAGACCGATTTGCCGGGGGCTAAAATAGTAGCGGCCATTATCGGAAGACAGGCGTTTTTCGAGCCGTTTATACTGACGCTTCCGGAAAGCCGAACTGGTCCTTCGATGTGAAATATGTCCATAATCTATTTTCCTTTGACAATTGGGGGCCAACAATTGACAATAAAAAATCCGTCCTCAGTAGTAGAGTTACTGCAAAGGATGAATAGTAAATATTCGATAGTAAATAGTCAATGGAATTCGACGGCATTATAACTGTAGATAACCTTATTTTTTTTGCCGGGCTTGCAATATTTGCCTGCTGGGTGCGTAAAACATCTCTGGGCAGAAAGTCCCTGGCCGATTCGGTACCCCGTCGAAATAATATGCCTCTTTATCTGCCTTTCGTACCGCTGTTTATCTGGTTCGGGACCGCTACGCTCATAGCATTGATTGCCCAAGTACTTTTCAGTAATTTACAAGACTGGCAAAATGATTTTTTAGATAATTTTATTCTCGGTATCAGTGAAATAGCTGGGATAGCTGTAATTCTTTTTCTGGCCAGAATCCACTTTGCCCGGGGATTAAAAGGTTTTGGCTTGAATATAAAAACTATTGCGAGGGATTTTTTTGCCGCTTTTGCGAATTTACTGGCAGTATGGCCACTCATAGTATCAGCAATGGGACTAACCGTTTATTTCGGCGAGCTTTTCTGGGGCCGGGAATATGAAATGCAGCAACATCAGCAACTCAAACTTATAACTGAACATTCGCAATTACTGTCTCGAATGCTGATCGTTTTCGTTGCTGTTATAATAGTACCTTCGCTCGAGGAGATGCTGTTTCGAGGGCTTTTTCAGACAACGATACGCTCATACATCGAGGCTTTTCGCTCGCTGCTGGTCCCGCAAAACGAGGCTGTGGAGAAACGAACAGCCGATAGGAATAGTGCGTGGCCGGCAATTGTGATAAGCTCCGGATTATTCACAATAACACATTCAAACGCCGGACATTGGCCGGCATTGTTCGTATTAGGTGTATGCATGGGGTATTCATACGAAAAGAGCGGCTCGTTGTTTCGACCTATTTTTATCCACTCAATTTTTAACGCAATCAGTGTGATAGCAACCTTGAATCAATAGACTGAACTCGTCAAAGGCGGTATAAATTGCCATAACATCCCGGACAGGAGGAAAATCATGAACAATCAAACAAATTATCGACGTTTCAAAGCCTTAATGTCATCCCGTCATATTTTTTGTATTACTCTGACACTTGTGTTTCTCAGCTTTATAGGTGTTAGACCCGTGAAGGCAGCACAGGCAGTTAAATCGCCCGACGGAAACGTTATCGTTACGTTTGATGTCAGGGACGTTGGAGGCCAAAAAGGCTGTCTGGTTTATAGTGTAACATATAAAAACCGGCCTATAGTTGTTGATTCAGGGCTTGGGCTTGCCATTAAAGATGCACCAAATCTAGAAGCCGGCTTTAATATCAATTTTGTCACCAGCAGCAGTAATAACAGTACATACTCACCCGTTTATGG
>DAOUVA010000071.1 GCA_030667885.1 Phycisphaerae bacterium | reverse complement strand
GATGATTTGTTTCTTTTTGGTTGCGATATTTTTGACTTTTTCTGTTTCGGCAAGAAAATCTTTGTACTTTTTTTCAAAGACAGGCAGTTTTTCCTCAAGGGATTTTTCGTAATAAATGGTTGCTGCCGACATGCTGGTAGAGCTTAGGTTCAGTTGCTCCCAGGGCTTTTGGTCTGCGGCAAATAACCTGCAAGTCGAGACAAGGATTAGAACTAACAAGAAAACTTTCTGTTTGGTCATAATTAACTTCCTGTTGTTCACTCTTTATTTGCTGCTTTGTAAATATTGCACGTCCATAGTTTTCGTCAGCCTATGGCCGATTTAGGTTTTTATCTGTGAAATGTTTTTATGCTTTTCTAAATACTGCGACGACATTTTCGACATCCACCACGAACAGACGATTATCGCCTTCGAAATCGACGGGAATGGCACCCTTGGGGTCGAACAGGATTTTATCGTATTGACGCAGTGGTATATCCGGTGAGTTATCGACCTCAGCGGAAATAGTTATGATTCGGCCGGTTATAGTGGGGATTTCTATGTTGTCGGGCAGTTGAATGCCGCCTTTGGTTTGTTTTTTATCCTCGTCTTTGCGAATCAGGACGCGTTTGCCTATCGGCTCGACTATTTCGAGCGGCTTTGTTTCGATTTGTTTTTTATTCATTTTTGCGCGGTTCTCAGTAAAAAATCTGGTTTAAATATTGTCATTATTATACATTTTTTAGGTTGTTTTGCAAATATTTATGATATAATTATTGAAAGACAATTTAATGGTGAAGTGTATGCTAACTTAAACAGGATGTCGGTCTGGAAGAGCCTTCTCAAAAAGAAGGAGAGCTTTTATGCGAAATCGAAATGGATTTACGTTAATAGAGCTCCTGGTGGTGATTGCTATCGTCGCTTTATTGATGGCGATATTAATGCCTGCCTTGCAGCGAGTAAAGAAACAAGCACAGGCAGTTGCCTGTATGTCGAACATCAAACAATGGTCCTACTGCTGGCATATGTACCTCGAGGAGTCCGATGGGAGGTTTCCGAGCGGTGACGGAGCATCCGGAGACTGGCCCGCCAAATTGCGCCCCTTTTACAGGGACCGGGGGAAGTTGACCTTATGCCCAACGGCAACAAAACCTTATAATGATGGAGGCAGGGTTCCCTTTGGCGCATGGCGATGGACACCTCAGGGAGGGGGATGGACAGACTTTGAGGACAAGCAGGGTGAAGATTACGGCAGTTACGGTATGGATGAATGGCTCAGTGACCGGGAAGATGAAAACTGTTGGAGAACTCGAGAGCAAAAAAAGGCAAGCAACATACCACTGTTTTTTGATTGTGTAGTCTGGGATACCTACCCGAGTGATACACAAGGTCCACCTGAATATGACGGCATAGTAGTACTTCCAAACGAAATGCACTTAGTATGCATCAACCGGCATAAGGGTTATATAAATACCGTGTTTGTGGATCTTAATGTAAGAAAGGTCGGCTTGAAGGAGCTATGGACACTTAATTGGCATCGCAACTTCAATACTGAGGGCACCTGGACCACCGCTGGTGGTGCCACTGCCAGTGACTGGCCGGATTGGATGAGACACTTAAAAGAATTCTAAAGTAAGTTAGAAAGTCGTAAAAGAAAAGGATGACGTTATGAGCAGGCGAAAAGGTTTTACGTTGATTGAGCTTCTGGTGGTGATCGCCATAATAGCGATATTAATGGCAATATTGATGCCGGCACTGCAGCGGGTAAAAAGACAGGCCAATACAATTCTCTGCAGAAAAAATCTCAGTCAGTACGGCCTGGCAACGCGAATGTATCTGGATGACTGGGAAGGTCAATTTCCTTATTCATTCACCTGGCTGTACGAAGATGGTGGCAGAGGATGCCGATGGCACGACGAGGCGAATAATATGAGCAATAAACCCGATGGCGGCGGCTCGATGTGGCCTTATCTTAAGGACAAGGATATTCATCTTTGCCCCGACTTCGCCGTTGTTGCCAAAATGATGGGGTGCGGTTGCGGGGGTAATCCAATTCCCGTCGAACCTCAATATGGTTACTGTATGAATTCATATCTCCACGGTGACGCGTGGGCGAGTGTGCCACAACAATATCGTACCAACATGGAGAACGTTCGGAATGAATCCCAGGTGAAAAATCCGTCACGTGTGATGAACTTCTCTGAGGAGAATTCGTGGTCTATTCCGGAACTGGGTAGTGCCCAAATCAATGACAACAATTTACGCGGCACACCCGGCACCGGACAGGACCACTTTGCTACCTTCCACAATGTTTCGACCTCGAAAATAAATGAAGGCTATGCCAATGCAGTGTTTGTGGATGGGCACGTCGAGCAGGTTACGGCATATCCGGCCGGCAATACTTTTGCATTAAGCTGGCCGAGCGGAACACCAATACCTGACTTTTAATATTTAGTAGTGCTATAGGTAAATGAAATGGTTTTATTCCATTAGAAAGGGAACATTGTGCAAAGGCGAAAAGGTTTTACTTTAATTGAGCTTCTTGTGGTGATTGCCATTATCGCATTGTTGATGGCGATACTGATGCCAGCGCTGCAGCGTGCGAAAAAGCAGGTGTGGGGAATTCTCTGCAGGTCCAAACTGAATCAATATGGTCTGGCGGGTAGGATGTATCTGGATGATAATGACGGTTCTTTTCCTTATTCATTCACCTGGCTCTACAAAGATGGTGGCACAGGATGCCGATGGCACGATGCAAGTATGGATCTTGACTCAAATCCGGACCTTGGCGGCGCGATGTGGCCTTATCTGAAGGACAAAGATATTCACTTGTGTCAGGAATTCGACGTTGTAGCCAGAATGGTGAGCTGCCCTTCTTGCAGAGGTGCGACGATTCCCGTCGAACCTCAATACAGTTACTGTATGAATTCCTATCTCAACGGTGATGCTTGGGGGGCGGTTCCCGCGCAATATCGTACCAACATGGAGAACGTTAGGAAGGAGTCCCAGGTAAAGAGTCCGGCACGTGTGTTTTTCTTCTCTGAGGAAAATCCTTTCGCTGTTTCGGGGCTCAGCAGCGCTGCGGTCAATGACAACAATTTACGTTCCACGCCTCCCGGTAACACAGACTGCTTCGCTACCTACCATCGCGCTCCGGGCGGGGACCTGGAAAAGGGTTATGCCAATGCCTCGTTTGTGGACGGCCATGTCGAAGAGGTCTCAGCACATCCGAGGCCTAATACTTTTATATTGAGCTGGCCAAGCGGACCACCAATACCTGACTGGTAGAATTTGGTAGCGCCATGGGTAAACGAAATGGTTTAACCCCATTAGAAACAGAATTCCCAATCGGGAAAAAGTAGGGTTTCTAATGGGGTTTACCTTTATAGAGCTTTTGGTGGTGATTGCCTTCGCTGCATTATTGACGGCGCTATTTCTTGACTTTTATGCGCTCTCTGGCTTTTTTTCTTCCGAGGATTTCGTCGGCTTCTTCCCATGTTTCAGGCGGCCACTTGCCGGCGTCCTGCAACTCTTTTAGATTATCCAGTTGCTTAATGCTGATTATGGTTCTGCACTTCGGGAACCTGCCGCAACCCATGAAGGGTCCTTTTTTGCTTTGCCTGATTACCAGTTCGCCGTCTTTACATTTGTAGCATTTTACACCTGTGGGTTCCGGCGGCGGCTTTGGCGGCAGGACATTGCCTTCCTTGTCAATTTTGAGCGTTGTTTTGCACTCCGGATAGCCGCTGCATCCTATGAATGGGCCGAATCGTCCGTTTTTATGTATCATCGGCTTACTGCATTGAGGGCATTTATGGTCGCTTACTTTTTCTTCGAGCATATTACCTTCTTTATCGCAGGGACAGGCGAATTTGCACTCCGGGTAAGTCGAACAACTCAGGAACTTGCCGTTTTTGCCGAACCGGTACGAAAGCTGCTGGCCGCAATCCGGGCATTTATATTCACTCGGAGTCATTTCGGCTTTGGCATGTTTCATTTCCGCCTGCGCCGTTTCAAGGTTTTTCTTGAACGGACCATAGAAGTCTTTCAAAACACCGAGCCAATCGGCGTTATGTTCTTCAATCTTATCAAGCTGCTCTTCCATATAGCGGGTAAAAGCAATGTCCATTATCTGCGGGAAGTACTCGTCCAGTTTTTCAGTGACGACTTCACCGATGTCGGTGGCGAAGAATCTTTTGTCCTGTTTCTCGACGTAGCCCCGGTCCTGTATTGTGGAAATAATTGTGGCGTATGTACTTGGTCTGCCGACACCTTCTTTTTCGAGGGCTTTTACTAAAGATGCTTCGGTATATCGAGCCGGTGGTTTTGTGAAATGCTGCTCTGCCTTGATATCAACCGGCTGTAATTGTTGGCCAACCTCGATTGAGGGTAACTGCTGATCGTTTGACGTTGACGTCCATATTTTCGTAAAGCCGTCGAAAACGAGCACTCGTCCGCCGCTTTTATAGCGGCATTCACCCACCGACGTCTGGGCTGTGATATTCAGGTTTGTTATGTTCCATTTGGCCGGTTCCATCTGGCTGGCGACAAAGCGGCGCCATATCAAATCATAGAGTTTGAACTGCTGATCGCTAAGAAACGGCTTTATATCGTTGGGTGTAAGGTCAACGTCGGTCGGGCGGATGGCTTCATGAGCCTGCTGGGCGGATTTTTTTGAAGCGTAAACTTTTGGTTTGGCGGGAAGGTAGTCCGCACCGAGATGCATACTGATATAATTTCGCACCTCTTTGAGAGCTTCTTCCGACAGGTGCGTGCTGTCGGTTCTCATGTAGGTAATAAGGCCCAGAGAACCCATCGAGCCTAAATCAATGCCTTCGTATAACATCTGAGCCATTGCCATAGTTTTTTTCGCGGTGAAACCTAACCGGTTTGCACCGGCCTGTTGTAAAGTCGAAGTTATAAAAGGAGCCGAAGGGCGCGAAACCGATTCCTTCTTTTCTATATCGGCAATCTTAAAGTCCGCATCCTTCATGGCATCGAATATTCGAATGGCCTGCTCCTGATTAGAGGCATCGAACTTTTCGCCATTAACCTTGTACATCTCGGCCCTAATAGCATTGTGTTTTGTAAGCCAACTATTCTGTTTGGCAATCGTGGGGGGATTGTCGTCTTCGGTTTTTGGCGTAATAAAATCGAGCCATTCCTGAGAATAGTCGCTTTCCAGGTCGGTTGAGAACACGGCCGGTATAAGCCAGTATTCAATGGCCTTGAACTTCTGAATTTCCCTTTCTTTGAGAACGACTATCTTAACGGCCACGGACTGGACGCGACCTGCGGATAAACCACGCGTAACTTTTTTCCACAGCAGCGGGCTTATCTGATAGCCGACGATTCTGTCGAGGATGCGTCTGGCCTGTTGAGCCATAACCTTGTCCATATTAAGTTTGCCCGGCTGGGCAAAGGCACTCTTTATAGTCGTTTTGGTTATGGCATTGAATATCACGCGGTAGGTTTTGTCCTCGGATATTCCAAGAATTTGCGCGAGGTGCCAGGCAATCGCTTCGCCCTCTCGGTCAAGGTCGGTTGCCAGATATAGTTTATCACATTTTTTCGCCGCGGCTTTTAATGTTGTTACCGTGCGTTTCTTGCCGGGCAATATATCATAAGTCGGCTCGAAATCATTATCTATATCAACATTGAGACCCTTTGAAGGCAAATCCCGCACGTGTCCCATCGAGGCTTGCACAACAAAATCCGGACCGAGATACCTGTTTATTGTCTTTGCCTTTGCGGGCGATTCGACAATTACCAATGATTTTTTGGATACACTTGATTTTGCCATAATAAAACTTAGTCGATTGCTGCTAATAGTTTCGATTCACTCAACATGAATCAGTTATCGGTGATTTTTACAACAATATTTAATAAAGGACAAATATAGATGAACTGCGGAAATGTCAAGAGAAAACGAATCAGTTTACTGAAAACACAGACCAGAGCGTTAAAAACCGCTATTCTCTTTAGGCTTTATCTAATCTTTTCATCCGGTAGTTCTGCTTTAATCCCTAAATATAGCGGCATTTTATCCGGTAATGCTCCTGTCTTGGCCATCAGTCGGTAAAGTTCGGCTTTCAACTCCCTGACTTTATCGGCATATTTTGGTTCGTCTATCAGATTGTTGGTTTCGAGCGGGTCGCTTTTCAGATTATACAGCTCTGCTTTGTACTGATCCAGTTTGCTGTCGCCGTTCGGATAATGGACATATTTCCAATCATCCGTTCTTACACCTCGAACGTTGGGTGTATATGGAAATTGCTTTTCATAATCATATGAGTAATATAACGACTTGCGCCAGCCTCTTGTATTGCCTGCAAGAAGCTTCTTCCACGACTTTCCGTGGATATTATTTAGTGGTTTGGCTCGGCATATATCGAGAATGCTCGGTGCAAGATCAACGTTCATTACCATATTGCTGATGATTGTGCCCGGCTGTATAAGGCGGGGGTATCTGACTAACAGCGGCACCCGGATGCTCGCCTCGTGCATTGTTCGCTTATCAGTCATTCCATGTTCGCCCAAAAAGAAACCGTTATCACTGGTGAATACGAACAGGGTGTTATCCAACTGGCCAAGCTCTTTAAGTGTCGTGTAAATCCTGCCGACGCTGTCATCTACCGATTTAATCGTAGCTGTATAGGCCCGGACAAACTCGGCGAATTTCAGCACACTTTCAGGCCTGGTATCGGGGAAGTCTTTACGGAATCCGAAAATCGGGCCGTATATGCCGTGCCAGGTATTAAGCCGCTCTTTGACCCATTTGGGTTTGCTTTCGAGGTTAAAAGCTGTCTTGGGATAGTCTATTTTCACATCATCATAGATATTCTCATATTTCTTTTCCGGCGTAAATGGCGTGTGCGGAGCCTTATGGCCTATTATCAACAGGTATGGTTTGCTGTGGTCCTGATTGAGCCAATCGATTGCCATATCGGTTACTCGATGGGTGTAGTAACCTTTTTTGACCATTCGTTCGCCGTTAACATTAAAAGTTGTGTCGTAGTAATTACCTTGTCCCTTGTGAGTAGTCCAGTAGTCGAAGCCCGAGCGGCGCTCGTCGCTTTGTTCGCCCATGTGCCATTTGCCTATGTAAGCTGTCTGGTAACCGCTTTGCTGCAGGTGGAGAGGATAGCTCGGCAGGTCGGCGGGATAGTCTGTGAAGTTGTTTGTAACTTTGTGGGTATGAGCGTAAAGCCCCGACAGAAACGATGCCCGGCTTGGAGAGCAAAGCGATGTTGTAACGAACATATTGGCAAAACGTGCGCCTTCTTTGGCAATACGGTCCATGTTCGGCGTTTCTAAAAACGGATGCCCTTCGCAGCTCATACAGTCCCATCGCTGGTCATCTGTCATTATGACCACCACATTGGGTCGATTGGTTCTCCGGCTTCTACGATTATTTGCCTGGTTAGCCTGACTATATTCAGGGCCAAAAGCCAGGGAAGTGGCTGCGACAACAGAATTCCTCAGGAAACTTCTGCGATTTATACTGCTCATAATTTATCCTTTTTATTGGAATATATCGCCGGGCCTTTACCGGCGTCGGCGTAGGATTTAGCGAGTCCTATAATACCCTCAATTATGTGCCTATTTCAAGCTACTTTTCAGAAGTATTGATATTTAGCTTTTTTTCAGTAGTTTTTCAAGCATTGGTTTTAATTTTCTGATTGCATTGCCGCGGTGCGAAATAGCGTTTTTCTCCTCGGAGGTTAGCTGGGCGACGGTTTTGTTAAGGTGAGGCACGAGAAAAATCGGGTCATAGCCAAAACCATTTTTTCCGATTTCATTTTTTGTTATCAGACCTTCCAGTGTTCCTTCGGTCTCTATCAGGACTTGTTCAGGACTGGCCAGGCATAGAGAGCAAAAAAATCTGGCCGTTCTTTTGGCTTGCGGGACGTCTTCGAGAAGTTCCAGAACCTTGGCAATGTTTCGATGGTCAATTAGGGATCCGTCATCGTTTACTGTTTTATCGCCTGAGTAACGTGCGGATTTTACCCCCGGCTCACCGCCGAGTGCATCAACTTCCAGGCCTGAGTCGTCGGCGATTGTCCATTGTCCTGTGGCTCGGGCGTAGCCGATTGCTTTTTTACATGCATTTTCGATGAAAGTCTGGCCGTCCTCTTCTATCTCTTCTATTTCAGGGTAATAAGAGAGGTCAAGCCACTGAGCATCTAAATCGAGCATAGCTTTCAATTCGGCAATTTTGCCGATATTAGTAGTGGCAACAAGAATTTTCTGTTCCATCGATCTGGTATCCAGGTTAGCTCAGAAGTTTTTTCAGCAGTGCCCGCTGGAAGTGCAGGCGGTTCTCGGCCTGGTCGAACATAATCGAATTGGGTGACTCGACGACTTCATCGGTAATTTCAAGGCCGCGATAAGCCGGCAGGCAGTGCATAATCTTGACGTTGTCCGGTGCAGACTTTACTAATTCGGCGTTGACTTGAAAACCTGCAAAATCGGCCTGGCGTTTTTGCTTTTCATCCTCCTGGCCCATACTGACCCATGTATCAGTGTAGATAATGTCGGCGTCAAGAACAGCATTGCCCGGGTCATTTGTTTGACGGACACAGTCGGCTGAAAGCTGGTTTGCCTTTTCTATTGATTCGTCATCGAGTTCGTAACCGGCCGGAGAGGCAACGACCATTTTCATGCCCAGCTTTGCGCAGGCAAAGGCAAGCGACCGGGCAACGTTATTACCGTCACCGATAAAGGCAATTTTTTTGCCTTCTTCGTCTTCGCAATGTTCTCTGATAGTTAATACGTCGGCCATCGCCTGGCAGGGATGTGACCAGTCCGTCAGAGCGTTTATTACCGGGACCGTTGCATATTCGGCCAGCTCGGTAACAGTGCTGTGTTCGAAGGTTCGTGCCATTATGCCGGTGACATATCGACTCAGGACTCTTGCCATGTCTTTGACTGGCTCGCGCTTACCGATGCCGCCGATATCTTCGGGCTTGACGTAAATCGCAGTACCGCCCAGGTTTGACATAGCTACCTGGAAGCTGATTCTGGTCCGCAGGCTCGGCTTCTCAAAAAGCATAGCTAAAGTTTTTCCCTTAAGGCATAAGTCCTCCCCGTTGTAGCTGTATAAACTTTTGAGCCTGGTGCTTAGCCGCAGCAGTTCTTTTAGAAAGTCCTTCGGACAATCTTCTATGGAAAGAAAATGTTTCATTATTCACCCTCTTTCAAAACAGCATCAAGAATTTCAATCGCCTGGTCGATTTGGTCTTTAGTGGCAATCATTGGTGGCATAAACCGCAGAACAGTATTATTAGTGCAGTTTATTCGCATACCCATCTCCAGGCATTTATCGACTATTTCTTTACCCGGGCCGTTCAGTTGAACGCCAATCATCAGGCCGATTCCGCGAACACTATCTATAATAGAATGCTTTTGCTTCAACTGTTCGAGCTTATCTTTAATATATTGCCCCAACTCAGCGGCATATTCCAGAAGATTATCTTCTTCTATTGCTTTAATGACCGACACACCGGCCGCGCAGGCCAGACAGTTACCGCCGAACGTTGAAGCGTGTTTGCCGGGTACCAGCGAGGCGGCTATTTCTTCCCTGGCCATCATAGCTCCTATGGCAACGCCGCCGCCAAGTGCCTTTGCCATCGTTATAATGTCAGGCTCGACGTCAAAATGTTGGTATCCGAACCATTTTCCGGTTCTGCCCATTCCGGTCTGGACCTCATCTAAAATCATCACCGCACCTTTTTCATCGCAGAGCCGGCGAATTGCCTGAAGGTATTCAGCGGTAGCAACGTTTATTCCACCCTCACCCTGAATAGGCTCAACTAAAACTGCCGCTACTTCGTCACTGAAAGCCGATTCCAGTGCTGAAATGTCATTAAACGGCACGTAAACAAAGCCCGGCAGCAATGGCAGGAAGCCTTCGTGATATTTAGGTTGAGCGGTTGCGGTAACCGTCGCGAAGGTTCGTCCGTGGAAACTGCCCTCGGCAGTGATGAATTTATATTTTTCCTGCGAGGTATGCAGACGCGCCAGTTTCAATGCGGCCTCGTTGGCCTCAGCGCCGCTGTTGCAAAAGAAGCACTTGCCGCCAAAGGCCCGTTCGCTTAATAGTTTGGCTAATTCACCCTGCTGCTCTGAGTAGAAGGTATTATCTATGTGCAGAAGCTCGCCGGCCTGTTTGCGTAACGCTTCAACGACCCTGGGATGACAATGCCCTATCCCGCTGACGGCCCAACCGGGGAACATATCCAGTATCTTATTGCCATCGACGTCATACATGTAGCAGCCTTCGCCTTTGACGATAACGCGAGGCAGACGGCCGTAATTAGCGATAACATATTTATTAAACAACTCAATAGTTTCCTGTGTAGTCATATTTCGAATCTCACCTCTTGTGCTTCGTTGATAAAAGCACTACTTCTAATTCTTAATTATTTCTGTTCCGATTCCTTTAGCTGTATAGATTTCGAGCAGTAGCGAATGTGCAATTCGCCCGTCGATAATATGTGCCTTTTTCACACCTGCGTCCAGTGCTGTCAGGCAGGCCTCGACCTTCGGGAACATTGCGTCGGTGATAATACCTTCATCTATCATTTCCTTAATCTGTTCTTCATCCAGACTTGAAACCCAACTGTCCGGATCATCGATATTGGTTCGTATCCCGTGCGTGTCGCTTACAACGACAAGCTTTTCGGCACGGACTTCGGCGGCAACTCTGCCAGCTGCGCTGTCTGCGTTTACATTCAGCTTTCCGCCGGTCTTGTCTTTGGCTACCGAGGCGATGACCGGTATGGTACCGTCATAGCAAAGTTTTTTTAGCAATCGTCCATTTACTTCCGAAACTTTTCCGACCTGCCCGACGTCAAGTTTTCTTCCGTCTTCGCCGGTTAGTCTCAGTAACTCGGCAAATAAAACACAACTGCTCAGTGAATGCAGTCCCATCGGATCGCATCCTGACTCGGTGAGCATCTCACAGATAGGAGTATTGATATCATGGACAAGCGTATGCTCTGCTATTGTCAGGGTCCGCTCATCCGTATATCGCCGGCCCTGCACCCATACGGCCTCGATGCCTGCTTTGTTCATAGCTCTTGTAATGGCCTTTCCGCCCCCGTGTACAATTATAGGACGTATCCCAACCGTTGCCATAAAGGCGATGTCGGTCAACAGCTTTTTTTGCAGAGCGATATCATCGAGGACACTTCCGCCGAGCTTGACGACCACAATTCGCCCGCGGAACTGACGGATATACTCCATCGCCTCAATCAACGCACCAGCTTTTGCAATAGCTTCTTCCACCTGCTGCGATTCCTTAAAAACAATACCGTAACAAAAGGGGAAGTTTATGAATGTAGGGGCGATTCGTCAAGTGATATTTGTATGTTATTACTGCACAGACGGAGATGTTTCGATTAAAACAGCCTGGAGCTATCGAGCAGGAAGGTTACAGGGCCGTCGTTGATGCTGGTGACATGCATATACTCACCGAATGCTCCTTTTTCAACTGCTGTGCCCTGTTCGGTAATCAGCTAAATGACTTTTTCGTAAAGCTGCTGAGCCGATTCCGGTTTGGCAGCGGCATCAAAGCCGGGACGGCGACCCTTTCGGCAATCGCCGTGAAGAGTAAAATTGCTGACCAATAAAATCGCTCCGTCAACGTCCTGCACACTTCGATTCATCTTGCCGGCCTCATCTGCGAAGATACGCAGATTCACCAGCTTGTC
>DAOUVA010000454.1 GCA_030667885.1 Phycisphaerae bacterium | reverse complement strand
TCAAACCCGAGCATGTCCACGGCTTCAATGCCAACTCGAAGGTTGACCTGGGTATAATCGGCTGCGGTGGTCGGGGGACATGGATAGCCGGTCTGTTTAATGACCATGGCGGATACAATATCGTTGCGGTCGCTGATTATTTTCAGGACAGGATTGATAATTGCGGCGGCAAATTTGGCGTACCGCAATCCCGGCGTTATCCCGGCTTGTCGGGTTACCGAAAGCTCCTTGAAAATGTTGATGCAGTAGCAATCGAAAGCCCGCCATATTTCCATCCGGAGCAGGCCTCAGCGGCGGTGGATGCAGGCTGTCATACATATGTCGCCAAACCGATTGCTGTGGACGTGCCGGGCTGTCAGAGTATCGGCGCCAGTGGCAGGAAGGCGTCGAGTAAGAAGCAGTGTTTCCTTATTGATTTTCAGACCCGTGCCGATGAGTTCTATATGGAAGCGCTTAAGCGTGTTCGCAATGGCGCAATAGGAGATTTTGTCTTTGGTGAGGCGATATATCACGCAGGTTGTCCTTTTGGGCGCATGTACGATACATGGCGAAAAGCCCCGGATGATTCTGAGAATCGTTTGCGGGCATGGGGGCTGGACAGAATAATATCCGGCGATATTATTACCGAGCAGAATATTCACACGCTTGATGTGATGAGCTGGATTATGGACTCAGAGCCTGTTTATGCAGTCGGAACGGGCGGCCGGTCTGTTCGTCCTGTCGGAACATGTAACGACCACTTTGCTCTTATGTTTGAGTATCCCAACAAAATTGGTATCACATTCAGCTCAAGGCAAATGGAAGGTCACGGCACTCAGCCTGAGGGCATCAGGAATCGTATGTTCGGTTCCAAAGGTGTGCTCGAAACGGAATACGGCGGACAGGTACGGATTCGGGGCGAGGCTGAAACCTTCTATCGTGGCGGCAAAAGCCCCGGTATTTATAAAGACGGCGCCGTTGCTAACATCAAAACGTTCCATGACAGTATTGTCGAAGGCAAGTATGATAATCCGACGGTTGCGCCGAGTGTTCGCAGTAATCTTGTGACGATTCTTGGTCGGACCGCTGCATACACGGGACGCAAGGTAACGTGGAAGCGGCTTCTTAAGAATCCGGAGAAACTTGATGCTAACCTTAAAGGTTTGAAAGCATAAGGAAATTGAGTATGGATATGAAACAACCGGAAATAACTCGGCGGCGGATACTGGTCAATGGAGTGAAGGCTCTGGCGGGTCTTTCTGTGACTGCTTCGTGCAGTCCATTTGCCCAGGCGAGGAAAGAAAAACCTCGTGGTTTCAAGATCGCGGTCTGCGACTGGACGATAGGAAATAGGGCAAACCCGGCCTCGCTTGAGGTGGCCAAAAGGATAGGGCTTGACGGCGTGCAGGTGGATTTCGGGAGTGCCGAAGATGACCTGCCGCTGTTCGATACCGATTTGCAAAGGCAGTTTCTCGATGAGGTGATCAGGCAGGATATGGAGATTGCGTCACTGGCGATGGGTGTGCTCAATAATATTCCGTACAAGAGCGACCCTCGCGCCGAGCAGTGGGTTGCTGATGGTATCGACGTGTGCAAGACGCTGGGTGTTAACGTTGTTCTTCTGGCGTTTTTCGGCAATGGTGATTTGAAGGACGATAAGAAGGGCACCGACGCTGTTGTCGAACGGCTCAAGCGGGTTGCCCCGAAAGCGGAAAAGGCCGGAGTTTTTCTTGCTATCGAATCGTGGCTCAGTGCCGCCCAACATATGGATATTATTGATCGCGTCGGCTCGAAAAACGTGAAGGTCTATTACGATGTGGCGAACTCCCATAAGGCGGGCTATGACATTTATTCGGAGATACGCCAGCTCGGCAAACATATCTGCGAGTTTCACGCCAAGGATTACGATGATTTGTACGGCAAAGGCTCGATTGATTTTGTAAAGGTGCGCGAGGCGATGGATGATATCGGATATCGCGGGTGGTTCGTGATGGAAGGGACGAAGATGCCGCTGGGTGTTGAGGAAAGCTGCCGGTATGATGCTGAATACCTGCGGGGTATCTTTCCGCCCATCGTGTAAATGCGACATTTGGACGGCTTACGGGCCGTACACAACGAAAGGGTAGATTATGAAATCGAGATATAGACTTATAGTTTTGCTGCTGGTTCTTGTCGCGGGGCGGTTTGCGGTTGCCACGCCGCTGGATGATTATGTTAAAGCGCCGGATGACAACTACCGCTTCAGTGTTGTGAATACCATCAAAGGAGAAGGTTATACGGCCTATGTTCTGGATATGACATCGCAGGCGTGGCGAAGCAGGGACGAGGTGGACAGGACTATCTGGAAACACTGGCTGACGATAGTTATGCCGGACCAGATAGCTTCCAATAAAGCACTGCTTTGGATAACGGGCGGAAGTAACGGAGACCCTGCTCCGAGTAAGGCGGATTCTATGGTGGCGGGTATGGCGTTGAAGAGCAAAACTGTCACAGCGGAGCTTAGAATGGTGCCGAATGAGCCGCTGGTATTTCCCGATGGCGGCGGGGCACGGTCTGAAGATGGAATAATCGCTTACACTTTCGATAAATATATGGCTACGGGCGATAGTACCTGGCCGCTGCTGCTGCCGATGGTCAAAAGTGCCGTGCGGGCGATGGATACGGTTCACAGCCATATCTCGTCGGTTACGGATAATAAGCTCCATATACATGAGTTTGTTGTTTCCGGCGGTTCCAAACGCGGCTGGACGACGTGGCTTACGGCGGCGGTCGATAAGCGGGTTGTTGCGATAATTCCGGCGGTCATTGACGTATTGAATATGGCCGAGCAGATGAGACACCATTTCAGCGCGTACGGTTTTTATTCCGATGCCATCAAGGATTACCAGGACCTGGATGTTTTCAGTCGGCTCGATACGCCGGGCGGTGCGAAACTTAGGACATTTATCGATCCGTACAGTTATCTTGATAGATATACGATTCCCAAATACCTTATAAATTCGAGTGGGGACCAGTTTTTTGTTTCGGATTCTGCTCAGTTTTATTTTCACGACCTTATAGGGCCGAAATATCTTCGATACGTTCCCAATACCGACCACGGGCTCGGCGACTCGGATGCTATTGAGAGCCTGCTGGCATTTTACGCGGCCATATTGAGAGGTTCTCCTTTGCCGGAGTTTAGCTGGAAGGTGCGGGACGACGGAGCGATAGAAGTTAATACGAAGACTAAGCCGAAGGCTGTTAAAATATGGCAGGCGACGAATGCCGAAGCGCGTGACTTTCGGCTTGAGACTATTGGGAAGGCGTGGAAGAGTACGGATATCGGTTCGGCCGGCAGGGGCAGGGGGACGTATCTGGCGAATATCCCTGAGCCGGAGAAAGGCTGGACGGCCTTTTTTGTCGAGCTTACATACGACAGCGGGATAGGTATTCCATATAAGTTCACGACGCAGATAAAGGTTGTGCCGGAGACTTTGCCGTTTGCCGACAAAGACAAGGAGGAGCCGAAGGCGACCGGAGGTGCGGTTTCTGTTTCTAAGCCGTTGGGTGAGAAGGTATTATATGCGGAGCTTACGCCGGCGGAGTTTCGTGAGCGTGTTGCGGAAGCGCCGATTGCATATCTGCCGCTGGGGACATTGGAATGGCATGGGGAGCATTTGCCTATCGGCTCGGACGGGTTGCAGTCGTATGGATTTTTTATTAGGGTTGCGCAGCGGGCCGGGGGGATAGTT
>DAOUVA010000243.1 GCA_030667885.1 Phycisphaerae bacterium | reverse complement strand
TCTTGCCGTTAGTCTTGACAAGGAACCAGACTCAAAAGCGATTGAAGAGCTCGGCAAACTTGAGTTTGTGAATGAGATGTATGTTTGCACATTGGACTAATTCTTCTCTCCTTCGCTGAAGCTGAGATGGACAAGCGATACTTGATGTTCACACGGAGTTTTCGATTTGGCTGAACAGTTAATAATAAGTGTCAGTGGAATGAGGGGTATCGTAGGGGGAAACCTTACTGATTCTGTGGCAACTGACTACGGCCGTGCGTTCGGGACTTTCTTAAAAGAGAGCTGCACGGAAAAAAAGAGCAAACTTTCAGTTTCTATCGGGAGGGATTCACGGCCCAGCGGTAAACAGCTTTTGTCCGCTGTTGCGGAAGGATTGTGTAGTGTTGGAATTGACGTGATTGATTTGGGGATTGTAACTACACCGAGCGTAGGGATTATGTTAAGAGAGCTTGGCTGTGCAGGCGGCGTGGTTATAACGGCTTCGCATAATCCGGGCCAATATAATGGCATCAAGCTGCTGCTCGGTAACGGTGTTGCTCCACCGAGCGATGCTGCTAAACAAATCAGGCAATATTTTTTCGACAAAAATTTTGATTTAGTGGATTCATCCGGTTGTGGCAAAATAACATCCAGCGAACAGACTGATATCACTCACATCAACAAGGTTTTAGCAATTATTGACAAAGGCACGATCGCCGCAAAAAAATTCAAAGTTATTTTGGACAGCGTCAACGGGGCGGGTGGGCAAATAACCAAAAAGTTGTTAGCCGAGCTTGGTTGTGAAGTTTTTGCTATAAACGATGAACCTACCGGCTTGTTTGCTCACGCGCCTGAACCGATTTCCGAGAACTTAAAGGGCCTTTGTGAAATAGTAAAAACCGAAGGAGCTGATATCGGTTTTGCTCAGGATCCGGACGCCGACAGATTGGCAATTGTTGACGAGAACGGAAGCTATATCGGCGAAGAGTATTCACTTGCTCTGTCTGCAAAATATATTTTCAGCAAAAAAACCGGGAAGGCGGCCACGAATCTTTCGACTTCGAGAATGATTGATGACGTCGCGGAAAAAGCAGGCAGCCGGGTTATCCGCGCGGCTGTCGGTGAAGCTAATGTAGCCTCGGCGATGTTTGTGCACGATTGCATCATCGGAGGAGAGGGTAACGGCGGTGTGATTGATTTGCGGGTAGGGCCGATCCGCGACAGTCTTGTGGGCATTGCTCTTGTCCTGCAGTTAATGGCTGAGACGGAAAAAACGATAAGCCAATTGGTCGATGAGATTGGCGGCTATTATATGAGCAAAGATAAATTCACAGCCGATACGTCACAGGCGCAGCAAATATTTAATTCGGCAAAGAAGGCCTTCGCTGATGCAAAACTCGATACAACCGATGGATGTAGATTCGACTTTGACGATGGCTGGTTGCACCTGAGGGCCAGTAATACCGAACCTGTCATAAGAATCATTGTTGAGGCAAAAGACCAGCCTACTGCCAAAATATATGTGGATACAGTTTTGAGGATACGCAGGGAAGTGTTGGGTTAATATACTCATGGGCGACAACAAGCAAATAATTGCCGGCAGGCAAATAAAATCTGTCACATATCTTGGCATTGTGATAAATGTTGCCCTGACAGTCGTTAAGGTTGTTATAGGTTTGTTATCGGGTTCACTGGCACTGTTAGCCGACGGCATACATTCACTTTCTGATATAGCCACTGATGTTGTTGTGCTATTGGGTTTGCGTTTGAGTTCGAAAGAGCCTGACCAGAGCCACCCCTACGGCCATGGGAGAGCGGAAACTTTCTCCGCCGGCGTGGTTGCGTTGATCTTAATTGTGGTTGGTGGGGGAATGATTTACTATGCCACTATGTCTATAGCCAGAGATGAAACTACAACCCCTCGGATCGGAGTTCTCATAGCTGCAATGTTTTCAATTGCCGCAAAAGAATGGCTCTATAGAGTCACACAAAAAGCCGCAATTCGCTCTAATAGCCCTGCGCTTTACGCTAATGCCTGGCATCATCGCAGCGATGCTTTTAGTTCGATAGCCGTTGTGATAGGATTCATATCACTGAAATTTGGCTTTGGTCATGGCGACCAGACAGCGGCCGCGGCTGTTGGTCTTATGATAATTTTGGTTGGTGTTCGTGTAATCGGTGATTGTATGCGGGAGTTGGCAGAAAGCGCTATCGATACGGACACAATCGAACATATCAAAAAGATAATCAACTCTGATTCCTCGATACGACATTGGCACAAGCTGCGGACCCGCACGGTCGGCAGAGAAGTTTTTATAGACCTGCATATCCTTGTTGACCCGGAGTTGAATATTGCCGCAGCCCACGAGATAGCCGAGGATCTGGAGAATGCTCTGCATGAGGAGATTTCTCGTCCGGTAAACATCACAGTTCACATTGAACCGGATACGCCGGAACTGAGAAAATAATCTTATCCAAAGAGAGCGGCGTGTACATTCGCAAACAGTTTTGGATGCGAAATTGTGTATTCCGCACGCAGATGACTCACATTGTGAAGCTTTGTTCCGATAAAATGATTTGTCTGCAGTTTTAAAAAACATCTAAAACAACTTAAGTTTTTGTCCGATATACCCAGGATAATGCAATCGCGGGATAAAATTTTAGCAGTTGATGACGATGTCGTCGATATCCGTATCGTCGAGAGGCTGTTGGGCGCAAAATATAATCTCAGGACTGCTTCGACAGGTGAACAAGCCCTGGAGATAGCAACGGATTTCCAGCCCGATATTCTTTTACTTGATAACATGTTACCGGGTATAGATGGCAGGGAAGTTTGTCAGCAGATACGAGCGAATTCCCGGCTTCGGCATACGAAGATTATTATGGTATCAGGCAAAACGATGGCTTCGGAGCGGGTTGAAGCCTATGAGGCCGGAGCGGATGACTATATTACAAAGCCCTTCGACGAAGACGAATTGTTAGCGAAGATACGCGTATATCTGCGTTTGAAATCAGTTGAAGAGGTGGACCAATTTAAGACCAACGTTCTGACACTGCTGGGGCATGAAGCACGTACGCCGCTTAACGGCCTTATCGGTTCGGCTGAGATGCTGATGTCAGAGGAAAACATCGACGCTGAAGAGCAAAAGCTCTTTATATTAATGGTGTATAATAGTGCCAAGCGTCTGCACAGCCTCTTTGAGAAGGCGATGCTGCTCAGTTCACTGAAATCCGGAAAACAACAGTTTAATATGGAACCGGCTGAACTGTGTGAAGTTGTCCGTGAGGCGATTTGCAAGATTGCTCCGAAAACATCGGTACGGAATATTAAAATCCAGGAGCAGTTTGATGCCGATCCAACTGTTTGTTTAGATAAAAATGAAATCAAGAGAACCATCACGGCAATACTGGATAATGCGGTTCGCTTTAGCCCACCGGATGGCAGTGTAACAGTCGGTATTTCCAGCGATAACGAAGATGTTTGTCTTAGTGTGAACGACCAGGGGGAAGGTATCGACTCGGATTATCTGCCACATGTATTCGACGAGCTTTCGGACCCGGATATTGACCACCACTCAGAAGGTCATGGATTGTCCCTGGCCATAGCTCGTCAGGTTGTACTACAGCACAATGGAACTATCATCGCCGAAAGCACAAAAGGCTCCGGCACAACCGTCACGGTGCGGCTGCCTATTACGGTGCCATCTGAATTGGCGCATAGTGAGATATAAAAAAGCTGGAGTTGTTCATCGGCTTGATTTCGAGTACTTCCCCGAAAGAATTTGAAAGTGCCGCTCAGCATTGCTTGTAAAATGCCAAACTCAACTGTTCTTGTCTTTCCAATTCCACCATTTTAATAGCTCCGGATCATGTTTGGTGTTTGAGGCATAGTACACCGCACAGCGCAAAACATACAGCATACATCTGTCAACCGGAGTTGCCTTAAAAGCGGAAAGTTTTTGATAAAGTTTCTCTGGCTTCTTTCCTTTGAGCTGACCAACAGAGCGTATACCGATACTTTGCATTTCCCGAGCGATTCTTTTACCCACGCCGGGGATTTGTTCCAGGTCTTTTGTGGATAATTGTTTCATTGAATCGATCCTTAAACGGCGGTTTTAGCGGCAGCTATAATGGTATATTTCCCGTCATATTTCATACCTTTTGAACAGCCCTTATGCAATCGGGAAGTTTTTCGTCCGGGTAATGTTTTTGCATTGATGCTGCAACGAGTCCAACGAACATCGGCTGCGGTTTGAGCGGCCTGGAAGTCAGGCAGGGATGCGCCTGAGTACCCATGAAATATGGATGGGATGGAAGCTCAAGTATCTGCATAATCGGGTGATTGGGCGCTTTTCCGGAAAAGACAAGGCCGGCCTCCTCCAGTTGCTGGATATAGCGAGGGTCAACTTCATAGCGGTGCCTGAATCGCATTCTGACCGAATTTGCTTTGCCAAAAAGCTCCCAGGCCAATGTCTGAGGTTTTATTTCTATGTCCCTTCCTCCGAGCCGCATATTTCCACCCAAACCTTCAATTTTTTTCTGCTCCGGCAGTATATCAATTACAGGCTCAGAACAATCCGGCTCAATCTCGGTGCTGTTGGCCTGTGTCAGTCCGCAAACGTTGCGGGCAAATTCTATAACAGCCATTTGAAAACCGAAGCATAATCCGAGATAGGGCAGATTATTTTCCCTGGCATATTTTATACAGGTGATTTTTCCTTCGGCGCCTCTGGTTCCGAATCCGCCCGGAACAATAATCCCATCCACGTCAGCCAGGTTTTCAGCGGCGTTTTCACCGGTAATTGAGGTCGTTTCAATCCATTTTATTTTGACGTCGGCAGCCAAAGCAATACCGGCGTGTTCAAGGGCATTGATTATCGAGGCATAGCTGTCACGGACTGATGTATATTTGCCTGTTATGCCAATGGTAATCTTCCGTTTAGCAGAACCGATTCTGTCTGTGAAATCGCACCATTTTGCCCATGCCTTGCGTTCCTGCCGAAGTTTGATTCTGTCATCTATTTTGAGCAGTCTGGCAACCTCGAAATCCATCCCGACCTCTCTAAGCATGGCCGGTATCATATATATACTGGCTGAATCCGGGAGACTTATGACCCTTTCAAACGGGACATTGCTATAAATGCTTATTTTCTGCCGTACCTTGTCTGTGGTTGGATTACTTGCTCTGCAAGCAACAATATCCGGCTGAACGCCTAACTGCATAAGCTGCTTGATTCCGAGCTGTGCCGCTTTTGATTTCTGCTCGCCGAGTATTTTAGGCTCCAGTATATAGGTAAGGGCAACGAAGCAACAGCTATTGGGGCCCTCCTCGTACGCCAGCTCGCGCATCGCCTCGATATAGTAAGCATTCTCCAAATCGCCGACGGTCCCGCCAATTTCCACAAAGACGATATCGGCATCGGATTCCATCGCCAATCGACGCAGCTTCATTTTTACCTCGCCGGTAACGTGTGGAATCATCTGGACATCTCTGCCAAGATAGTCGCCATGGCGTTCCTTGTTGAGGATAGAGCTGAATATTTGCCCGCTCGTAGTAAAATTCGCTTTACTCAAATTCTGATTGAGCATCCTCTCGTAAGTGCCCAAATCCATATCACACTCCATACCGTCATCGAGAACAAACACCTCGCCGTGCCGAAATGGATTCAGCGTGCCGGAATCAATATTCAAATAACCCTCAAGCTTGATAGGAGCGACTTTAAGACCTTTGTCCTGCATCAGCTTTGCAAGGCAGGATGAAAATATCCCCTTGCCCAGCCCGCTCATAACCGTACCCATTACAAAACAATAGCGAGTCTTACCTTTCTTATAGCCTTCCGGCATAGGTGAGAAAAACTCGCTCTCAGTCGAAGTATCACTGACAGATGCTAATAATCCATTATCTTTTGACATAATTTCCAGCCTTTTTCATTTTAACTTTTTACAAACTAACTTATTTTTAAAGAGACTTCCTATTCTCTATATTTCCACTCAAAATTACATATATCGTCCGCTGTACCGTACAAACCATCAAAACCCGCAGAAATCAAAATAAAAGAATCGCTCTGATGAGGTCTACTTACTGTGTTATCTCGCCAATCTCTTGTCATTACATAGAATATTTTAGGATTTAAAAATAATGGATGTTGTTTTTTGGGTTTCCACGGAACACCAAGAGAAAGTAGAGCATGATTATCTTTATAATTGTAAATATTTTTCGGATTATCCGGATTATTTGCATCATGTTCAGTATTTGAAGTGTTTTCCTTGTAGTAAAGTATGGGCATGCCCGTCCTATTGCCGGTTCCCATCTTACGTTTATATACATCACACAAAACAAGATTATTCTCATTAAATGGTCCCGTCTTGCCCGAGCCATATATATCAAATAATCTATATGCATTGGCATTGTCATACGCTAGGAATAATTCTTTTCTGTCTCTCAGAGTGTTTGGATCATATAGTTGTCTTCCAGTGGTATCAAGACCATCTGCTCTAAATTCCGAGTCAGGATGAAAGCCTAATAAATCCTTCCCAATCAATGCTTCGCTAAGCTTCATCGCACCGCAATACGGTTGTCCAGTTGGATCCAGCCCACCAGAAGGTGGATAATGGTTGTTCACATTACTAAAAAATTCCAGCCCAATTCTAATAGCGCGAAGTTGGTTATGTTGGCTAAGTCTGCCATCAAATTTTCTTAAACAACTGATCACGTATAAAATTAGCACAAATAGCACTGCAGCCCATATCAGGACAGCTATAACTATCTTAGAGGCGAAGTTCTTACTTTTTTCCTTCATAAATCAACTGTTGTTAAAAATGAATTTA
>DAOUVA010000041.1 GCA_030667885.1 Phycisphaerae bacterium | reverse complement strand
CTTCAAAAGGCAATTGTCGTGCGTCAGCCGTGACCTCATTTGCCGCATCGGCTATATCAACACCGATTGCTTCAGGCAATATCTTATTGTCGCCGCAGCCTACGTCGATGCCTTTGCCAAGGCAATATTGTTGGAGTCTGTCTCTGCAAAAGCTGGTTTCCTTGTTGTATGCAAACGGCTTTTTTTCCAATTCAAAAAAAAGTGCATTGACTCTCGAAACCAACTTATCTCGGTAGTTTGCTGTTCCATAATCTTTATGAAGTCTGCTGCTGTTCGGTATGATTGAGATAACCGCTGTTTGCGGACTAATACCAGGAATATTTTCACGATCAGGCTTAGGCCCATCGACAACAAGCACGTCAACATTTTGCCAGCTTATCTTCCCGACCGATTCACTTCGAAGCTCGTTTTCATTTAATCGCACAATGCTTCTGCAGGACTTGGATAAGTGGGAAGCCAATACTGTAAGCTCGCCAAGGCCTTCAAACCAGCAAATGTTGCTCCACTTCATTAACTCGAACACACTTCTGAGATTGCCGCTATCGAAAACCTGCACAGAGTACTTTGTTTTTGCTGAGGCATAAATCTCATCTAAGTTATTTATATCATTCCTGGCAGCAAAAAATGCTATTTTAGTTCTTCTGGGTCGAAGCAATGCGATATCTACTGTGTTTTTTGTTTCCGATGACACTTATAATCACTTGTAATTTCAAAATAACCGTTAGTAATCGCCGCTTATGTTATAAATTGTTCAAAGCTGTCAGATGTAATTCAACAGAGACATGGACATAAGTCTTGCTGCCACTGATAATGACATTTCATATAGGACTCCCCGACGGGAAAGGTCTATAGCTATTTGGGCAATATCTGCTTCCTGCAGACGGGTCGCTTCATCCTCTGTGTTGTATTGCAGGTCATTTATGTTCTGTTTGAGGTCGTCCAGAAAGCCGATTTTAGAGCCAATAGATACCTGGGCTTTAACCAGAACTTTGCTTATTTCGTCTATTGAGTATGGTAAGTTTTTTGCCAATTCTCGCACTTGAGCGTCCGAAAGCCCGTTTTGATTTTCCAGTACATCTCGAATAGTAATAAGTGAGTTAAATATATCGTAAGTTCCGGGTGCTCTTACTAAATCAGTTCCAGTGTCGGTTATTCCCGTGGTGTCAACATATAAGACTTGTCCGCTCGGATTCATTACTGCCAAATTGGTTTGCGTACCATCTGAATTCACCGCAGTACCCCCATCAATAGAGAGGTCATAATTACCCGCCGAGCCGGTTACTGTCAGCCAGACCCCTCCGCGGCAGCTTGACGTCCCGGTGCCGGATTGGGCTCCGGTATAACCGCTAAAAACCGGGGCGCTGCGGTCATCGGAGCGAAAGGTATTATCCCCTATGAAGAAGGCCGATGATTCCACGCCCGGAGATACTTCTATATCTCTATTCTCAAAACTGCCGTCATAAGTAACTTTGGTTATTTTCCCGTTGGTACGTTCTACTGTATATGGAGCAGCTCCCGTATCGCTTCCTCCGAAGAGGTATTGGTCCATATGTTTAGTATTGGCCAGTGAGACTGTCTGCTCTAATATATCATTGATTCCTCCAGCTGTTCTTTCTCTTGCTGCTTCGTCGTAGAGACCGCTGGTAATTTGAGTTATACGTATTTGGGTCTCTGTAAAACCTGACGTTATACTCTCGACAACGGTGGATGAAAGCTCCAAAGTGCTAACGATTTCAGAGAGGTTGTTTATATAATTTCCCAGGGATTTGTAATTGGTATTGAGCCCTAAAACCCGATAAGCAACAGTAGGATCATCAGAGACTCTGTTTATCCGTGAGCCTGTAGAAGCCTGTTCCTGCAGGACGGCCATCGCTTGGGTATGAAGATTCAATGCAAAGCTGACGTTATTATAAATATTGCTAAGTGATCCGCTCATTGTTAATTTCCCGTATCTTCTTTAGCTTATTAAAGGATGCGCTTTATATTTTTCACAATATCTCCATCATTGTTAACAATGATGACTGAATAATACTCATGAATTTACCCATTGCCTGGAACATCTGCTGAAAGGCCAATATTTTGGCGGCTTCATCGTTGATGTTGACGCCATTTAATTCGCCTTGTTGGTTGCTCAGGTTTTGGACCATAGATTCGATATTGTCTTTGCGCGTCTCTTTAACAAATAGCTGTTGACCGACATCTGTTACAAGCTGTCGGTAAAACTCTCCCGGTGTCATAGAGTTTAAGCTGGTTACAGCTTGGTCTTTCAGATTGTGCATCCGCAAAGCGTTGGTATTGTCGGTCATATCCGCACCAAGGGCTGATGCCACACGGCCCGGTGTAGCACTTATATCTGAACAAACCGCGATAGTCGAAGCACTACTGCCCGATAAAAAGGTATTGATTCCAACCGCAGCTAATAAACCTGAAGTATCGCTGCTGGAAAAAGCATCAACATCGAAGGTTTCGCCATCGTTTAAGTCCCCTGTGCTAAGAGATATTTTGATTCCATTACCTAAATCAAGTTTATCACCTGCTGCATAGCCAGCGCCGACATTGAGAATGCTAACAAGTTGAGCTGCTCCATTTCTTACCTCAAGCTGTAAAGTACCGTTGCCTACCGAGCCGGTACCTCCTCCTCCTTCTACGACTGTAAACTGGAAGGTATCATTATTTGCCCCTGTATAAATACCCGAGACGGATATAGTTGGCGGTGAGCCGGATAATGTGCTGGCAGTGGGTAGTGGAAGCACGGCGGGAAGAAAATCAAATTTATAGTTTGCGTCCGCCTGAATGTTAAGCTTGGAAGAAACCACCGAAGCGTTAAGGCCCGTGATACCTGAAATAAGAGCAGCTATGTCGGATAAGGTATCGGCGGATTTGTCAACGGTTATTTCATTACGGCTTATCGCTCCGGTACTCGTATTTGTAACTCTGATATATATGCTTCCGTCCGTTAGCTCTGAACCAAAGTCGGCCAGATTTTCGCTCGTTACAGGCCAGCCGGTCAGGTCGCTAAATGAACCTGCTGAACCTACACCCTGGATATGGTATTGATTTATCTGCTTTATCATTGCTGATGCCAAAGTGTCCAGGTCATTGTGAATATCAGAGACCAGTTCATTTCTTAAAGATATTAATCCGCTTAATTGGCCCCCTTCGGTATTTATGTTATAGTTGCTTGCTCCGGCGACAGATACTCCAAGTTTCCCCACTTCTTTCAAACCCACTTCAAGGTCGATAGCGGATGTATTTATCACCACAGGCGTTCCGGCTACATAGACATCGACTACACCAAACTCTCTGGTCTTGGTTTCTATTCCGACTAATTTAGAAAGTTCTGTTATGCACTGGTCCCTTTGGTCACGTAAATTATTGGCCTGGCCGCCGCCTATTTCCTGCTGTTCAATGTTGTTGTTGAGATTGGCTATTTTGTTTGTAAGAATATTAAGTTGTGTGATCATATTCTGGGATTCCAGCTCAAGTTGTTCTTCCAATGATGTCAGAAATTCCCCTAATGTTCTGAATTGACCGGCCATAGTCTCGGCCTCGGTTATAAGCTGGTTTTGCCAGATAACTTCTGTTGGATGAGCGGTAAGGTCCTGCAATGCATTAAAAAACTTGTCTATAGCTCCGCTTAAACCGCTCCCCTCAACAAGCTCTCCAAATGAGTTTTCGACCGTTCGTAGGGTGGCAAATTCCTGAGATATCTGCCCTAATAATGACTCTTGACGAAGAACCTCCTTTTCCAGAAGGTCATCGATTAATCTGGTAACGCCGACAACATCAACGCCTCCTCCCAAAAGAACCTCGCCGACCTGCGATGAATAAGCGGGACGAAATTCTATTCTCTGTTGGTGGTAGCCTTCTGTTGCCGCATTGGCAATATTATTACCGATTATATCAAATGCCTTCTGAGCTGCTTGAAGGCCACTGATTCCTATGGAGAAACTATCCATTTCTTAACTCTATTTAACTTTAGTGCTCAAAATTTCCATCCGGTGACTGTTGAGCTTTAGCCGAAGCTCAATAGGTACCCGATAACATTACTCAGACATGCAGGTTTACAAAGGCCATATCAGTTTGCTGTTTGGTTGCACCATTGGAGTTGTAGTAAACCGCACCTGTCCTGCCCAGGTCAAAAATACTCTTCAAAAGCAGGTTGTTGAATCTTGCGCATTCAGACAAAAGCAAAATTGTGCTTAAATGTTCTTTCTTAAGTTCTTTAATCAATGACATTAATTTTGCTTTCTTCTTGATTATCTGGTCCTTTTTAACTTTTGGCAGACGTACTTCCAATGCCGACAAAGTCACTTGCTCTATGTTGCACCCAAGAGCTTTCGCCAATTCTTTTCGTATTGTTTGCCGTTGAGATTCATGATTTCTGTGGCTGCTCGTCTCAGCCTGGATGATCTTAAGAAGCTGGCTAAGCCCGGAATCGTCACGTTTGATAACATAGCTGCGTAATTTATTCAGTTGAGACAAACTCTCCTGTATATGTTGGCTGTCTGTATCGAGACAAGTCAGCAGTTTATCAACTTTATCTTCTATTTCAGTTGCCGTCGATTTCATATCTGGCCATCCACTGATTGTTGTACTGTGTTGGTCTGCTCAGCATTGGATAAATGTTGATATATATCTTTCCACAATCCAAGGCCTCCGTTGTTTGCAATATCACGGCCGAGGTATAGCCAAAATATCCCCTCAGTTTGTTTGGAAGCCGCATCTTTTTCGAGGCCCCAGTCCGTGATGCTATTTTTCATTTCATCCAGCAGCTTACTGAAGAGAACTGATTCAAAATCCTTGGCTACTTGTTTTTTTTTCTCGTCTGGAAAGCTCTTAAACCTCGATTGGTCGAGATGTTCCAGCATGGTTGGTGCAGAGACTGGTTCAGTTAGTATCAATTTGGTGCTGTCCATTATATTGCTCCTACATGATTACCAGTTTTGCCTGAAGGGCACCGGCTTTTTTCAAAGCGTTAAATATTGCTATCAAATCTGTTGGTGTGGCACCTATGCCGTTAAGGCTTTTAGCCAAATCTGAGACGGTAACCGATCTGGACATAGGAATCAGATATCCTTTCTCTTCGATTCCTATTAACGTATCTTGAACAACTGCGGTTTGCCCGGCATCTGAGAAAGACGCCGTTGGCTGTGAAATGATTGGCATTTCTTTGATTTTTACTACAAGGCTGCCCTGCGAAATTGCCACAGCGGATATGCCGACGTGTTCACCGATCACGATTGTGCCGGTACGCTCGTTGATAACCACCACAGCAGGAACATCAACTTTAACTTCGTTTTTTTGAATATCGACGATAAAGCCGGCTATTTCTGCCTGACTAATTTCGCTTGGAACTTTCACCTTAACGGTACCGGCGTCAACTACTACTGCGCTGCTTGCGTAATCTTGGTTGATAGCTTTGCTGATTTGCTCTGCGGTTGAAAAATCGCTGTTTCTAAGATTAAACGTGATAAGTCTATAACCACCAATGTTTTCGACAAATGTAGCTATTTCTTCCTTTTCAACAACTGCACCGCCGGGAATTCGCCCAACTGTTTGGTGGTTTTTTGTAATCGAAGCCTTATCTCCTGATGCTGTCCAGCCACCAATTGAAACTCCTCCGTCAGCTATAGCGTAAACCTGACCATCAAGACCTTTCAGTTGCGTCGGCAACAGCTTTCCACCCTGAAGGCTTTTGGCGTCTCCTATAGCAGACACGTCAACGTCGATTCTCGAACCTTCCCGGGCAAAGGGGCCTAATTCCGCAGTAACCCAAACCACTGCAATGTTACCGCCGGTTAAATCATTGGTAGTAAGAACTAAACTCGATTCCCTCAGCATGTTTGTTAGCATTTGTCGCGATAGCACACCACTGTCACCAGTGCCGGCCAGGCCAACAATCAGACCGACACCTGTAAGGGAATTGCTGCGAAGCCCCTGAATATCAACGATATCCTTAATTCGTTCGCATTGCCCGGTACCTGCCATAAACACACAGACCAGAAAAACACACGTCATAAGAACCATTATGCTTTTTTTTTCTTTTGATCGTATAATTGATTTCATAAGCTATCACTCTCAATAAAAAACTGTGCAAACGCTATAATTAAAACGGCCAGATAGTATCAAGTATCTTGCCAAGCCAGCCCGGTTTTGTGTAGGGTGCCGAAACACCTGAATTTTTCGTGACAATACGAAAATCAGCCACTTGTTCGCTCTTGACGGTGTTATCAAATGCGATATCACTTGGCCTTACAATCCCGCTTACTTCAATGATTTGTATATCACCGGCTATATTACGGCTGCGAGTCCCAATGACAATAAGATTGTGATTCGGTAGGATATCCATAACTACCACACTTACCTGGTCCACAAAATTACGTTCGTCTTTGTAATCAGCTTTGCTTTTTAACTCGTTATCCGATGAAGCATTTATATCGAAACTGGGCAGCAGTTGTTCTGGCAGCAATTTATCTAACGTACCTCCGGACGGAAAATTCGGGCCTCCACCAAAAGTTGTTGACCGGCTGGTATCTTTTTTCATATCTCTTTTTGCCTTGTTATCGACTTTGCTGGCTTCGGCGACCTTAATGGTCAGGATGTCGCCTATCTGGCGGGCAACATCGTCGGCATATAAATCCTTCATATTCTTATCTCTCTTGGCCCAGATCGAACCTGCATGTGAGCAGGTAACTGACAAGAGAACAAAAATTGCCCAAGCGAGCGTTAAGACTTTTCTGTTATTCATTTTATCTCCTTCTAAAAAGCAGGTTTCACGCTTCCATCTTCGTTAATCATGGCTAAGATTATTCGTTGTGAGTCCACATTCCGAACTTTTATATAATCACCGGCTCGGCCGTCCTGCATGGCTTTTCCAAAAGCCGTAATCAGAAATCCGGGCATGTCAATACGAATAACAACCTTTTGATTTCTCTTGGTAATTATGGGGGATTTGACAGGACTCAACATATTTGGATGAAGAACGGTCTTGGTCGGTATCTGACGTTTGGAAATGAGGCCATAGGGGGGCTTCCAGTCGACAGATTCCGGATAATTCGATGTTATCTTTTCTATCTTGACATTATCGGGACTGATAACCGTACCTGTGGGAATATCAATCTTTGTTACTGCCTGCCGACAATTATATTTCAACTTGAAAATTATCTCAGATGTCCCTATTATTTTGCCGCCTGAATGTATGGCAATCTCTACCTTTGCCTGATTTCCGGCACCGCTTGATACTAATCGCGGAGAAAAGCTAATATCTTTGCCGGTTCCGGTGATGATGAAATCTTGAGGTATCCGTATGGGATTGAATCCACAAACTGAAATGCCGGGAGGATTTTTTTCCAGATAGGAACTTGCTAACTTAATAAATTCATCGCTACGGATAGTTCGTTCTTGTTGTTGTATAGTAATTGTTTCTGCGCCGGTTAGTGTTACTTTCCATACAGGGATTCCGTTGCAGGCCAATCTGCTTAGAAGCGTTTTTCTGTCAATGACAATCTTCTGCCCGGGTGCTGAAATCTGCCCTAATGCTATTTTACTTGCCTTGGCTACAAGTGATTCTTGCCCCCGGATTATACCGACTTGGCCAAGACTTAAGTGCTTGTCTTTGATTGTAATTTCTCTCGGCAGGTAAATCTGAAGAGCGGAATCCTTTTTCGTATTCCCGGCGTTGCTGTGCACCGGCAGAAGCAGGCACATAATTAAGATAGTGTTGACTATTTTATTACTCATAATGGTCTTTTCCATTAGAACCGTGCTATTTCATTTGCTTTTCTTAGCATTTCGTCTCCCGCTCTTATAGCACGCGAATTCGTTTCGTATGCTCGCTGGGCGGTGATTAGGTTGACAAGTTCTGTTATCATTTGGACATTGGATTTTTCAAGAAATCCCGACTGGATGGTTCCGAAACCACTACTTCCTGCTGTGCCGGTTGTAGCCGTACCGCTTGCTTCAGTCGTGGCCAGAAGATTTTCACCTTCAGCCGTAAGACCCGAAGGATTTGGAAAACGGGCTAACTCTATTGTTCCTACAACTGATTGTGTTCCCGATGCATCGGTAATATTGACGCTTCCATCTTTGCCGATATCTACAGAGGCCGCGTCAGTTGGAATGCTGATAGCAGGCTCTATACGATATCCGGTGGTGGTAACTAATTCGCCGTCGGCATTTTTTTGCAGCGAGCCGTCACGCGTATATTTTGTTTCGCCACTTGGTGTACTCACCTGAATGAAGCCTTCGCCTGTAATAGCTATATCGAGTGGCCGATTGGTACTCTCAAGCGAACCTCCGTCATGAACTCTTACAGTACCGGCTACCCGGACTCCACTGCCTATTTCCAGACCGCTGGGAGTTGTTATGCCGGAAACTACTTCTGCGCCTGCATCTTTAAGCTTGATATAAAGCAAATCCTGAAAAGCAACCTGGCTTTTCTTAAATCCCGTGGTGTTGATGTTGGCAAGATTATTAGCAATCACATCCACCATTGTCTGCTGGGCCGCCATAGCCGTTGCTGAAGTGGAAAATGCTCTTAACATAATATTGTTCTCCTTATCTTATACAGTTTACAAGTCCTGCATCTGTTGAGTTTGGCTTTTACCTCATAGATAACGAACATCTTTAGGCCATTGCTGCGCTTGTAATACTGCTGGATACTACTTTTCTGGCCGCAATGAACTTCATATTCGCTTCGTATAACCTGGACACCATTATCATATCCACTAATTCCTCTATCATCTTAACATTAGATAGCTCCTGCCTTCCTTGCTTGACGATGCTATTCTCAGCTGCAACCGGCTGAATGTTTTCATCCGGCATCCGGTAACAGCTATCTCCGGTTGGGACAAGTTTGGCTTCGTTGTCTCCGAAATCAACCAATTGAAATTTTCCGATTGTTATGCCGCCGGCGCTTATGCTTCCATCGTTTGAGACGCTTACTTGCGAGACCCCCACGTCATCCGGTATCGTGATTAGGCCTCCTTCACCTGCTACAATTCGTCCCTGTGAATTAATTATTTGACCATTTTGGTTTCTCTGAAATATACCATTGCGAGTGTAAAGCGGTCCGTTAGGTGTTTCTATTACGAAAAAACCCTTACCGTTTATGGCGAAATCCAACGGTCGACCGGTTTCGAAAAAATTACCCTGGGAAAAATCAAGTGACGAGTTCAGTTCAATATTGCCGGGCGAATATGTTTCTGAGCCTGTCATTTGTTCCTCAAGGGATTTTGAAAATGCGTTGCACCTTCGCTTGTACCCGGCAGTGCTTACGTTGGCCAGATTGTGTGTAATCGTCTCGTATTCCTGTGTTAACGCATCAAGGCTTGTCTTAACCTGCTCTATAATACCTGACATTTCACTCTCCTTGCGCAATCGCCGGTTCCGACTCTATTTCTTCTGACTCTATTGAATTCGGAGCATCTTTGCTCTTATCGCTGGTTTTTATATAAACAGCATTGGTCACGCGAATCAACTCGTTAAGGTTTGAGTCGCTTAGTCCTGTCAGCTCAACTGCTATTGATGAACCATTTTGTAAGGCTCTTACGTGTCTGACCTCGCCGATATCTTCTATTATTGTTGATGGTGTACTCTTTCTGTCCCTCGATAAGACAGTCCGTAGTGAAGTGCTTTTTGAGGACAAATTTATGTCCTGGTCCTTTTCTTCACTCAGATTAACTATTACCAATAATCTGTCGCCTGCTTTTACTCCCAGCTTGGTTTCTATCCTGAGACCGGGACCGCCAAGTTCTGTAACTGTTGCAGGCATAAAATCCGGCGGCCCCCAATTGTCTGATTCATTTACCGAACTTTGTTTTATCGCAGGACCTTTGGGGCTGTTGTTATTTGTATTTGAAGAAAGCGTTCTTGAGAATGGAAAGTGTGCGATAAAAGCCTGCTTGTTTACTTGAACACGCAGAAAACGCCGGCGACTAATGAACCGAATATCATCACTATGATTTAAAACCAGAATGTCATCATTATAACGAACTACCGAAGAGTCGAACTCCCATAAAGAGGCACCGAATGAATAACGCGCACGCCAGAGTTCACCCGGCTTGCTTTCAACAGATGTTGTCAATTTGATGGTAAGTTCCATGTTGTCATTTTTTATTACGGTTGACTCAATCTCACCTAAGTCGAGACTTTTACGACGGGTTATATAAAGTTTTTTACCTGTGAGAATATGTCTGCTGCTCGGCCTCTTTAATTTCGATGGCGAGCCGGTTGAGACTGAGGATATGTTCTGGAAGCCAAGCTTTTGACGCAGAAAGGAAAGCTCCGTTCTTAACCATTTACTTTCTTCTGCGCCCTGTTGTGCAAGGCATTCGTCTATCATTTTTCTTGCTCCGTCGTCAAAGGCTCCGACCATGCTAAAAATGGCCTGATTTTTCTTAAGTCCTGCTTTTTGTGCTATCTTGAGCAAAATCTGACGCTCACGTCCGCTCAGACCCCTTTGTTCGGAATAATCAAAAAATAACTGCCCACTAACCTTTCGTTCCCGCGTAATCCGATTATAGCTGACTATCAACAGCAGAACAGTCAGTATGATTATGACAGCTATTCCTGTGAAAATAAACCAATGGTCGGTCAGACCGCTATTCTGCCGTCCTGCGGCCTTCCAACGCTCTATCGGCGTGAGGGCCAAAAATATCACATTAAATCCTGATGTCATAACGCGTGCTATTGGCATCTTAATTTCCCAAACTTAATAACTACCTGATAAGGCTGCTCAACTCTCGAAGTATGTCGTTGGCGACCCGGATGGTTCTCGCATTGGCCTGAAAACCGTTTTGTGCCTGAATCATAGAGACAAACTGAGTCGCGACATCTGAGTTGGATTTTTCTAATGCTCCGCCATGGACGGAACCGGCACCTCCGGACATCGCCTGGGTAGCAACCGGCACTCCTGAGTTGGCCGAAGAGGTATAATATCCGTTGCCAATACTTTCCAGACCTGTTGTATTCTGGAACAACGATATCTGGATGGCGCCGATGTCCTTTTTGATACCGTTGGAGAATGCACCGATTACTATACCTCCATTATTAACAGATACGGTGGAAAGTTGACCAGCTTCGTAACCGTCCTGATCTTTTGCTACCGCCGTAGAGTTACCGGCAAACTGTGTCAGCCCGTTTAATTGGCCAACGGTGCCAAAATCTAAAGCGATGGTTTGTGGATTCAAAGGGTCATTTGCAAAGCTTATTACGAATTCTGATGGATTGCTGGTGCCACCGGTTACGCCTGTGTAATAGCCGTTCGTGGTGTCAAAGGTTATGTTTTCAATACGCCGGTTTGGTATGGTTATCTCGTTGATATTGCCACTGATTGATGTCAACACCATATCCCATGTATTGGCGGTATCTGTCCGGACAAACGCACCAGAGAAAACGTGTTTTCCTCCCTGAGAATCGTAAGCCATAATATTAACACTTTTGACTTCGTTACCGCCGACGGTCAACATTTCGAAATATGCCGGCGTTGTAAGTGTGCCGTCGCCGTCATATGCCATAGTCAAATCCGATTTACTGTAGCCGGTGGCAGCATCAGTTATACGGATTTGGCCGTTGAGCAAAGACGCCGTGGCAGTGCTGCCAAGAACGCCCTGTACTGCCCGTCCTGTTACTGTTTCTGCAACAGTAGCTGTTCCACCCGTCATGCTGGTGTTATCAACTGTTATCATGGCTGCATCCTGACCGGCTAAGCTGTTTTGGAAAGCAACAGTCACGTTTGCGGGAAGGATACCACCGGCACAGGCTACATTACCGGCACCAATAGTAGAAAGACCTTCCAGAGCTGCCTGTATATCAGCGGCGGAATCATCCCAGGTAAGTGCACCGGTTGTTTGCCCCCCAAAACTCATCGTGAATGTGCCGTCTGTGGCGGTACTGGAAATCGTCTGTTGTTCGTTAACTGCGGCAGTACCTTCATCAGTGTTCAGCCAGCTAAGTACATCGTTTAATGTAGTTGTTGGAGTTACATCCATCGTCAGATCGGTGGTTGGGGTGCTGCCTAAGGCAGTACCATCAGGTTTATAACCGGAGAAAGTAATCATACCCCCCGAGACCATCGTTCCGGTATATTCGGTGAGATCTGCAATTAAAGTGGTTCCGACAGCCGCCGTACCGCTGGCTGAGTAAGTGATATTTGAGCCTAATACTTGTGCCTGTGGTGTCGCAAGAGTTGCATCGGAGCTTAAATTGCCTGATACTGTTATCGTGGATGTTAGCTGTGCCGGCATCGGTACTCCGTAAGGTATATTAAGGTCACTGTTACCGGCAACCTGGAAGCCGTCACTTTCGCCTATTGCGCCGATACGCTGGACACGATAGCCAGTGGCAGGGTCAACCATAATTGAGTTCGCATCAACGGCAAATGCACCTGCGCGAGTGAAAACGCCCTGTTGACCGTCACTTACCACAAAATAGCCTTCTCCTTCTAACGCCAGGTCCAGAGGATTCCCGGTGTTTACGATACTGCCCTGTGTCATATTTGGGCTTATACCGGCTACTCCAACACCAGTGCCCATCTGTTGAGGATTGGTACCGCCGACTGTGCCTGTTGGCTGCGAGGCTTTTTTTATCGTCTCACTTAACAGTTCCGAGAAGGTTATATTGCTGGCCTTAAAGGCTGTGGTATTGACATTGGCCAGGTTATTTCCGGCTACGTCAAGCATTTTCTGGTGGGCTTGAAGCCCGGTAACTCCAGCTGACAATGCTAAGCTCATTTTTCTTTCTCCTTATATCGAAACGTTAAATCTTAAATTCCGTTGTTGACTGATAGTACCTCTTTCAAAGCAAGCATATGAGTCCCTACACCCAGTAATATTTCCCCGTCTATGTTATTGTAAACGGACTCTACTACGCCGCTTGCGATATCTGCGGCACCTGTCTCGCTTTGAGGCATGAATGCGATTTCCTTACCTAATAATGAATTGGCGTAAGAAAGCTCTGTAGTGGAAAGGACATCTGCAAAACTTGTGTTCATGGATTCAAGCTGCTGCAATTGTGAGAATTGTGCAAGCTGAGTTGCCATTTGGTTATTGTCTAACGGTTCCAGTGGGTTCTGATTTTGAAGTTGCGTAATCAGAAGATTCATATAATCCATCTGGATATTACTTGCTGATGTTATTCCTGACATTGAAGCCATGATTTTTTAACCTTTCATAAAGAAAAAAGCCAAATCTGTAAAAGCGACACATAAAAAGAAAGCAATTGTTGTGCCAGGTTAAAATCGCCGCGGCTTTTGTGATGTACAACTTACTGTCAAAAAAGAAATTATGTAAAATAAAAAGCTTATTAAAGGAAGGAAAACATCTTGTTGGAAAATTGTCTCAGAGGAAAAAATGTCCTTTATCTCAGAAATATTTGCCGGTTTTACCGTATGGCTCTGCGGGGAATCGAGGCTGCTTTGCCTTTATATGCCTGGTGACAATGAAACGTCCCATAAAAAACGATGCCGTCTTGCTGTTGTTTTGGTTTTATTTTTTTTATAAACGTCCTATAAAACCATCACGCTGTTGCTATGACATCTTTAAGTATAACAAATCAGTGACATTATTGGCCGGTCCCATAAAAAATTAAAGTTGTCGTTGGCTATCTGTCGATTTACTGCTTTATATTGGCCACTATCTGCCAAACATAAATACCTACATGAAATAACTTAATGAAGAACGACTCGTATATGGTTTAGTTTTGGGCAAGTATGAGCTTAAGTAGAATTGTTGCACTGAGTAAAGACCCTGAAGTTCAGAAACTGGCTCAGAAGTTTGGTCAGAAAGTATTTGGGGCTGATTACCTGGCTGATGCCGTGGAGATCATCAAAACGGTCAATCCGGATTTGATTCTTTTCGACCAGTGGCTTGGAATTAATAATGTACGTGAATTCATTTTTCGTAGCAGTGCTATTGATAAAAATGAACTCGTCAAAAGGACCGATAAATATTCAACCGATATTCCAATCGTAGTGGTTGGCTGTGGGGATGATGATAACGACTTATCTACAGATTTTATACAGATTGGGGCCTATGGCTATCTGGATACAAGACAGGATTATGCTCAGTTGGAGCGAATTATCAACAGAATAAAAAGTACATCGAAAGATAACATCATTGAAAAAAACACAAGACAATATTTTTCTGACGACCTGGCTTGCTCTGCCTCTATGGTAGGCTCAAGTAAAGCGATACTCGAGACTCTCAACATGATTAAGCTTGTCGCTGCAAGCAGGTGTAATCCAATTTTAATAGTTGGTGAAACAGGCACAGGAAAAGAACTTGTAGCTAAGGCAATACATATTCTAAGGCATCCGAACGAGCAATTTGTAGCTGTTAATTGTGCGGCTCTAACGGCAAATCTATTGGAAAGCGAGCTTTTTGGGCACGCGAAAGGTTCTTTTACCGGGGCAGACCGCGAAAAAACTGGACTGTTGGAATTAGCCGAATCCGGAACCCT
>DAOUVA010000113.1 GCA_030667885.1 Phycisphaerae bacterium | reverse complement strand
CGGGATTCAAGGCAATCCCGCAATCTTATCGTTTTGCCGATTCCCTCTTATTGCCCGGTCATTATGGGCGGTATTATTGTCGAAGGCAAATAAAAAAGCTTGTTTTTCAGTCATGTTTCGCCATAATGTTAAGCTATATGTATAAACGCTTTGAAGGAGATACGCGTATAGCAGTTTCGAACGAAACTATAATGCTGGTAATAAAATTCAGGATAGGGGGGCCTCTGAGGTTTATTTCGCATGCCCAGACGCTCAGCGTTTTTCAGCGGGCCTGCGTTAGAGCGGGTATAGAAATCCGGTACTCTCAGGGTTTCAATCCTCGTCCGAGATTGTCATTGCCTCTGCCCAGACCCGTAGGAGTCACCTCGGATGATGAGATGCTGTGTATTCGAATACGAAAGAGCACAAGTCAGCAGGAAGACTGCATAAGCACAAAAGTGTATAATAGCATCAGGGCACAATTGCCTCAGGGCTTCGAGCTTCTTTCGGTAAATGTTGTTGAAGCGAACACATCCTTTCAGCCCAGTTCAGCAACGTACGTGCTGGCGGTGCGGAAGGAATATATCAACGAGGAATTGAAGGCAACGGTTAAACACTTGTTGGCAAGTGATAGCATTGAAATCCAGCGGCGGATAACCAAAACAAAATCGAGAACCAGGCATCGGGAATCGACAGTAAAGAATATTGATGTCAGAGTTTTTTTGGAATCGATTGAATTGGATCCGGATGGTATAATTGTCAGATGTAAAATCACTCCGGCCGGTTCGATACGGGTCGAGGAGATTTTGAAGCTGCTCGATCTGAATGCTGAAAAACTGGCGTTGCCGGTTAAACGTGCAAGTGTGCAGTGGAAATGCAATTGATGATAGTAAAAGAATTGGAATCTCAGAGCTATAGTAAATAATCAATAGTAAATAATAAATAAAAGCGGGAAAACGAAAATGTCAAGAGAGATGCTCATAAATGTTGCCGAGAGTGAAGAGTGCCGAGTGGCGGTCATCGAAAACGGTTCGCTTGAGGAACTATACATCGAAAGAACGAGCCTGAGCGGCCATGTCGGCAATATCTATAAAGGGAAGGTGGCCAATATTGAATCCGGTATCCAGGCGGCCTTTATCGACTTTGGGATCGGAAAAAACGGATTTCTGCACGTCAGCGACCTACACCCTCGATATTTTTCAAAAGCGGGCTCAAAGTATTCTGAGAACATTGGCCGAAGAAAAGCGCTAAAGGAGCGACCGCCAATTCAGGATTGCCTTCGAAAGGGCAGAGAGCTTGTCGTGCAGGTAACAAAAGAAGGATTAAAAACAAAGGGGGCAACACTGAGCACTTATCTTGCTTTGCCGGGTAAGTATCTGGTTATGATGCCATGGATGAAGAAGCACGGTGTGTCACATAAGATTGATGATGAGGAAGAGCGAAAGAGACTAAGACAGATTCTTGAAGAAAGCAAGCCGCCAAAGGGGCTCGGCTTTATTATCAGAACCGCCGGGCAGGGATGCTCGAAAAGAGATATACAAAACGACCTAAGGTATCTCGGCCGGCTGTGGAGGAATATTGAAAAACGGTTGGATACTGAAAAGAGCCCAGGCGAGATTTATCAGGAATCGGATTTGGTCATCAGGGCGATGAGAGATGTCTTTAACAGTAAGATTAGCAATATTATATGTGATTCGGAAAGTGTGGTTCGGAAAATCAAGGAATTTTTTGCAATTGCCGCTCCGCGTCTAAAACGAAAAGTAACTTATTATGACAGCAAAGTTCCGCTGTTTCACAAATATCAGATTGAGGATGAGATTGCAAAAGTCCAGTCTCGAAAGGTCGAGCTTAAAGGGGGCGGTTCAATTATCATCGAGCAGACCGAGGCATTGGTTTCGATTGATGTCAACAGCGGCCGGTATCGCAAAAAGGAAAACGCAGAGCAGACTGCCTACGAGAGCAATATTGAGGCCGCCGCTGAAATTGCTCGTCAGCTTAGATTGAGAGACCTTGGCGGGCTCATAATTTGCGATTATATTGATATGCGTAATGCCAAACACCGCAAAGCTGTGGAAAAGGAATTTCGAAACGCTGTCAAGGTAGACCGTGCCCGTTCGAGGGTATTGGGCATAAGCAGGTTCGGGGTTGTGGAAATGACTCGCCAGAGAATGCGCCCCTCGTTGCAGTCGGCCACATATCTGGCATGTCGGCATTGCGGCGGGACGGGGATTATTAAAAGTCATGAATCCCTGGCTATCGAGCTTATTCGCCTGTTGTACTTATCGGCGTCAAAAGAGCATATAAAACGTATCGAACTCTTTGTCTCGCCCGAAGTTTCTGATTATCTGCAGAATACAAAGCGGGTCGCCATTTCACAAGTTGAACATCTTAACGACAAACGCGTAATTATTCACGCTGCGTCAACTTACGCCGGCGAAAAGCACGAATTGGTCTGTTATAACCAGCGGGGAAGTGTCGTAAAACTATAAAAAGCATGGCTGCTAATCCAGGCTTAATAGCCGGTAGCTAATTGTCGATTGATATGGGGCCGGGACGTGAATTTTGACCTTGAATATGCGAGGAAAGTAATCCGGGACGAAGCCGATGCGATAAACTCTATCACGACGATTGTTGATGCCTCTTTTAAACAGGCCTGCGAGATGATTTATAACTGTCGCGGTTCATGCATAGTAAGCGGAATCGGCAAGGCCGGTATAATCGGACAAAAGATAAGCGCTACTCTGGCTTCGACAGGAACACCAAGCCACTTCCTTCACCCTGCTGAAGCCGTACACGGCGATTTGGGAAGGCTGAGAGAAAACGATATTGTTATAGTACTTAGTTACCGCGGTGAAACCGACGAAGTTACCCGGCTGATAAATCTGGTAAAGCAGCAGGGGATTAAAATGATTGCCATAACCGGTGACATCGGCTCAACTCTCTGTAAGCATAGCGATGTTGTGCTGTGTATGGGCCTGATGAATGAAGCCGGTCCCCATGGTGTTGCCCCGAGTGTTTCTACCACCTGTATGCTGGCGGTCGGTGATGCCCTTGCCTTTACCCTTATGAAGGCGCGTAAATTCAGCGTTGAGGACTATGTAAGGTTCCATCCCGGCGGCTCACTCGGCGCAAAGCTGATGACCGTCGAACAATCGATGATGTTCAGGCCGGGCGAAAAATTACCTTTCGCCGAGCTTGACGATACGATAGAACAACTGCTCGATAAGACCAGCGATATAAAGCGGCACGGAGCTGTAATGGTTGTTGACAAAAAAGGAAAATTGGCCGGGATAATCACCGATGCCGATCTTCGGCGACTACTAACCCAACACGCAGCCGGGACCTTTAAGTGCAAAGCCGCTGATGTGATGACCGCCGATTGCAAGAAAATAAGAGCCGACGCTCTTGCAGCCGAAGCAACTGCCATTTTCCATAAATACAGAATTGATGAGCTTCCCGTGGTCGATGCCGATAACAGACCACTCGGCCTTATCGACGTTCAGGATATCGTAACAATTAAAGTTGTTGGATAAGACTTCATATTGAGTTATATCTGATACGTATCACGGCAGCGCAATACGAGAAAAGAAATGAATGTAAAACTTGAAAATATTGAAATGTTGGCTATGGATGTTGATGGCGTCCTCACCGATGGAACGCTGATAATTAATGGTGACGGCACCGAAAGCAAATCTTTCAATTCGCTGGATGGTCACGGAATTAGAATGTGGCAAAGGGCGGGCCTGAAGGTTGCCTTAATCAGCGGCAGGGCCTCTGAGCCGACAACATTGCGGGCCGACCAGCTTCAGATTGAATACGTCTTTCAGGATTGTCACCATAAACTGCCCGTCTTTGAGAAGCTTCTTGAGCAGATTGGTCTTGCGCCGGACAAGGTCGCTTACATCGGAGATGATTTGACTGATTTGCCGGTAATAAGATGTGCCGGCTTTGGAGTTGCTGTTGCCAATGCCGTCGATGAGGTTAAGCAGCATGCTGATTATGTAACCACTCGCCCCGGCGGCAGTGGTGCTGTGAGGGAAGTAATAGAATATATCCTGAAAAACAGCGGCAGGTGGCAGCAGCTTTTAACCAGATACCTGCCTTGAGCATGAAATGGAGTTGTTAAGATGCGAAAATTCTATATAGGTTTTATTTCGCTGGCGGCGATACTTGTAATATATGTGCTCTATAGTCGCCTGGGAACGACGACTCTGCCCGATACAGCCAGGCAGGCCGATTTCATTGACACTGTTGCCGATAGTAACATTAGTGAGTTTGAAACTAAGGTAGGACGAATTGGTGATGTTGGTGTAGGTACTGTTCAAAAAGCCATTTATATTACACGAAACGAGAACCAGGAAGTTGTACGCGAAGTTGGCTTCGAAAGGCTTCTGAGCAAGTCGAGAGATATATGGGAAACTGAAAAGCCGTTTATAAATATCTATCGGCGCAATTTTATATGCAGAATCACCGCTGATACTGGAACAATCCTCGTCGAAACCGCTGTGGGCAAAACAACCCCTAAGGATGCGACATTTACCTCAAATGTAGTTATTCATATTGTGCCTGCTGGCTCCGAAGGCGTCAAAGAAAGCCATATGTATCTTGACGACATAACTTTTATCAGCGAAAAGTCGCTGCTTTCTACGGCCAATTCGGTCAGATATGTTTCACAGGATGCCCGCATGATCGGTACGGGCCTTGAGCTTGTCTATGATGATCTGCTCGAGCGTCTTGAATACTTATGGATAATTGATTTGGATAGCTTGCATATTAAAAACTCGCAGGCTGATTTTCTTACCGGCTCGAAAAAGCAGGCCCAAGAACCTGCTGATACAAATGGCCGGGCCGAAACAAAGCAGCCGAGCGAAACTACTGTTGCTTCTGATGTCGCAAAAGCACAAATAGCCTCCCCTAAACCGGCATCTGAGCAGGTAGAAGCCAGCCCTGAGCGCAGCCGAAGGGGCGAATACTACAATTGCGTCTTTAGTGAAAATGTGCTTATTGACAGTCCTGAGCAATTGGTCTTCGCTCAGGATAAAATGTTTATCAACGACATCTTCTGGCCAAAGTCCTCAGACAGTCAACCCGACAAAGCTGCCACCGATACCCAGGCTCCCTCAGCAGCCCAGCCAAATAATACTGCCGAAGTTTCCGACCAAAGCCCGCAAAGTACGGATAACGCCGATACAAAAAATGTTGCTGTTGCAAAGCCCGGCGAGCCGAACGAATCACCTGATAAGCCGCAGGATATTGTTATAACCTGTGACAATGGTTTCATCGTTGCCCTCAAAGATTCTCCGAAATTACTTGAAAAACTTGATAAGACTCCTATAGGCACAACCGACTCTGGCGCCCGGCGACCGGAAAAGTTCGACCGGGCCGAAGGACGAAAAACGTTCCTTTCTCGAACAATAAACTACAACGCACTTAACGATGATGTTATTGCCACCGGCGCATCAGAGCTTAAATTTTACACCGCTGGTTTAGGTCAGACCGACCCAAACAAGCCTGCACTGCCCGTAACTGTAACCGCTCAACAGCAGGTCAGATTTCTACCGGCCTCGAATCAGGCCGTCTTCGAAGGCGATTGTCAGGCCGAAATGATTCAGACAGACCCGAACTTCCTCCAGCAATACACGCTCCTGGCGCCGAAGCTTACTATAGACCTGATCAAAGATGCAAATGACACCACTTCTGCATCAACTTCCGGTATCGAGCATTTTACTGCCGACGGTGGATTGGTCAGGCTTGTTAGCATCAAAACAGCAGGAAAGAAATTACTTGGCGGTACCAAGTTAGAATCTCGAAAATTCGACTATGACCCAGGTAAGGGTTTGTTTGTAGCGACCGGACCGGGGATAATAACAATGGATAATTCCCAAATCGATACTTCCACAACCCAAACCGGCAAATTCAGCTTGCGCAAGCCTTGTTATGCTGTTGTACGCGAATTTGAAACCTTGAAATATTTCATTCAGGAAAATCGAATAGTCGCTGATGCCCCCTCAGAGGATGGCCTCATTATAGACTACTTCCCAGTCGTCAATGGTAAGTTTCAAATTGACCGGCAGGCCACTGTCACTACCCCTCACATACAGGCCGATCTTCTCAAAACCCCTTCGGGGCAATCAAAGCTTTCGACCCTCAGTGCCACAGGCTGGATTATTTATGAAGACCAGGATAAGCAGTTCGACGGCAGCAGTTTATTCTACGACGCCGACAAATCTTTAGTCACCGTAAACGGCAGCGAACTCCGGCCGTGTCACTTCAACGGTTCTCCTGTTGATGCGATCGAGTGGAACTTAAAAACCGACAGCATCAAAGCTAATGTTGTCGGCCCAGCCATTTTACAGCTAAAATAAACCCACTAACGCTAAGGATACCACCAAGCAATTTTGAGGATGCTGCAAAAAAGCTGAGGGGTTCCCATTAAGAACAAAGTTGCTGTAAATCACCTATACTCAGCTCATTAAGCTGGTTAACGATTTTCTCCGCCATACCCAACTGCTCGGCGCCGTAAGAGTTTGTAACTGCTATAGTGTGCATCCCCGCCGCCTTCGCCGCTTCCAGTCCCCAGTGTGAATCTTCGATAACTATACACTCGCCCGGTAAAATGTCGTTCTGATTTCCCGCCTGTGCTAAACTGGCATTGCTGTTAAGCCTTGTCAAAGTCAGCAAAAATCCTTCCGGGTCAGGCTTGCCTTTTTTTACCTGCTCGCCCGAGACTATCTCCTCGAACAAATGACGCAGCCCGGTATCTTCCAGTACCATTTCAACTTCCGTCAAAAGTGAACCGGAACATATCGCCATCGGTATCGAATTTTCTTCGAGTAATGTCAAAAAATCTCGCACACCCTCGATCATCTTGCCTTCGGTTTTTGCCAGTTCTTTATATATATGCTTCTTTTCCTCGATGAGATTGCCGATTTGCTCCTGCTCAGTCTTAAGCAGTCCCTGTTGTATAAGCTTCCCGTAACAGTCGGCGTCATTAAAGCCAAGATATGTCTTGTAATATTCCTGCTTTGTCAGCTCAATGCCGTATTGGCCCAGAACCTGGTTAAAAGCACGAAAATGTAAAATCTCCGAATCGGTTATAACCCCGTCAAAATCAAATATAACAGTTCTAAGCATAAATGATTATCCCATATCTAATGAAGTGTATCTAAAAAGCTTTTGCTTTGCGTTTCTTAATTCTCTAACCTCTAATTAACTATTCCACCGGCACCGGCCCGACCATCGCCTCATAATCGGTAAATGTTGACTTATCACCGGTACGAATAAGCTCCGCCAAAGCTGCAATCTTCGGCGCGTTCTTAGTGATATATCTGCGTGCGACTGTCGCCTTGCGTTCTTTCATAGAAACAGTCTGGCCGTTGCCTGCCTGCCCGTTCTCAGCCACAGATACCTGCATATCGACTTTCGTACTGGCCTGACCGCAGAACAGATAACCGTTAATCAAATCTATTGCTATATCAACAAGAGCCCTGCCGTAAAGGTCCATATATTCGTTGCCTTGCTTTTTTACATAGGCAATCGACTCTTTCATCTGTTCAGTCCCCGCGGCAAGTGTTTCGAGCAAATCTTTTACCTTCTCATCAAAATCCTGACCGGCAAGCTCGGCTAAGAATTTCTCCGCTGTCCCGCTGCACACTCCCCGAACAGCCGCGACAACCTGTAGCTGGCTTGTCCCCTCGTAAATGGTTGTAATTCTCGCATCGCGCGCATAACGTTCACAGGGATAATCCCGCATATAACCGCTGCCACCGAGCACCTGAATCGAATCATAAGTAACGCTGTTGCACATCTCGGAACAATAATATTTGCTCATCGGTGTCAGCATCCCTGCGTATCTTTTATACTTTCGAGATTCGTTCCGTAGCTGTTTGACTTGCGCCTTATCTTCCGGCGGATTTGTTTCAAGTTGTCTTGCGTATCCTAATTCCAAATCAACCACCCGTGACGTTTCATACAAAAGCGCCCGGCCTGCTTCTATTGATACCTTCATATCAATCAGCATATCACGAACTGCCGGAAGCTTCTCGATGGCAACCGCAAACTGTTTCCTCGTGGAAGCATAATCCCGAGCAACCCGGAAAGCCGCTTCGGCAATCCCCATCGATTGCCCCGCGATACCGATACGAGCACCGTTCATCAGGCTCATAACGTATGTCACTAGGCCGCGCTGCCTCTCACCGATTATCTCACACGGCGTATTGTCGAAAAATATCTCGCACGTCGGCGAACCGTGAATGCCTAATTTGTCCTCCAGCCGGCGAATATGCACTGTCGGCCCCGATGTGCATACGAACAAACTAAGCCCTAATCCTCCGTTTCTGTCCGGCTCACTGCGCGCCAATACCAGCAGCACCTCACCGCAGCCGTTGGTTATGAACCTCTTCACGCCGTGCAGAAACCAGTTCCCGTCCTTATCCTCAAATGCTCGCAGCTTCACCGCCTGCAAGTCCGAACCCGCATCCGGCTCGGTCAGCACCATCGCCCCGGTAACCTTACCTGTCGAAAAATCGGGCAAATATTTCTGCTTTATTTCTTCCGATGCAAATGCATTGATAGTCTCGGCTATTCCCTGTAAACCGAATATATTCATTAGCGCCCCGTCCGCCCGCGAAACAATCTCGATGGCCATCGTATAGATTATATTCGGAAAGTTCAAACCCCCGAAACGATAGGGCAGCGTAAAACCCATGACCTCCGCCTGTCCGAGTTTTTCAATAGCTCCCTTTATCCCCTCGGCACGGGTCACCGAGCCGTCTTCGTTAAGAATATTCCCCTGCCTGTCTACGTCCTCGGCACGCGGCGCAATAAAATCACCGCATAACTGGCCCAGCGAATCCAGCACCATACCATAATTCACTACGGCCTCCTCGGCGTCCGACGGTGCGATTTCGAATTCGCTTGCGAACTTAAATCCATCCTCACAAACCTCCGCCGGTTTGCCAAGGTCTATGTGCCTGAACAAAAATTGTATATCGTTATTGTCCCTGTAAAAATTTGCCATTATCGTTTCTCGTTATCAGTTCAATCCTTGTAGGGTGTGCAGCTTGTTGCACACGCAGTATCTATTGATTTTTAGTTTTGATTTTGTTTCGAATTTAAAGTTTTGTGCTGCGGATTTTAATTGCTTAATCTTTTATCCCTTTTTCCTTTATCGATTTTATCATAATCGGCACGACCTCATTCAAATCTCCGACTATCCTATAATGTGCAATATTGAGTATCGGCGCATCCGGGTCGTTGTTAATAGCAACAATCTTCTGGCTTTGAGACATCCCCGCCTGGTGCTGAATCGCGCCGCTGATACCCACTGCTATATACAAACTCGGCCTCACAGTTGTCCCCGTCTGCCCAACCTGATGGTCGTGGTCTATATAGCCCAGATCGACTGCCGCTCTTGTCGCCGCAGGCGCCGCCCCAAGGCAATTTGCCAGGTCCCATATCAATTTGAAGTTGTCCTTACTGCCGACCCCTGCTCCTCCGGCCACGATTATCCTCGACGCCTTCAAATCAACCTTCTTAGCCCGCTTATGCTCGTTGAGAATATCCAAAGGCAAATCCTGCCGCGACAATTCCGCCTTCTCTTCGATAATCTTACCGCTGCGTTTGGTATCCGCTTCCGGTACTGGCATCACACCTTCGCGGACTGTCGCCATCTGTGGCCATCGGTCCAGATTGATAATAGTCGCAACGATATTGCCCCCGAAGGCCGGCCGTATCTGAAACAAAAGGTTCTTATGCACCTTCTTGTCTTTCACCGTTTTATGGTCGCCTATTTGCAAATCGGTACAGTCCGCCGTAAGTCCCGCCTTCGTTGCGCTCGCAATCCTCGGCGCCAAATCGCGACCGGCTATCGTTGCCCCATAAAGCACAATCTGCGGCTCATACTTATGGATTAAATCGTACATCACCTTGGCATAGCTGTTCGTCTGATACACCCCCAGCAAAGGATCCTCAACCAGATAAACCTTGTCCGCCCCATAGTGTATCATCTTGCCAGCAAGCTCTTTAACATTATCGCCTAATACCGCCGCTGCCAATTGCACACCTAAAATATCAGCTAAATGCCGCGCCTTG
>DAOUVA010000126.1 GCA_030667885.1 Phycisphaerae bacterium | reverse complement strand
GCGATTTGCTTAATCGGTGCAACTACTGCTCTTCGAACAATATCAACACCTATCTTTGCGTCCCCGGTCACCTTGACTTTATCAAGTGCCGGCAAAGCTCTCAGCATCGCCACACCGCCGCCGGGAAGAATACCTTCCAAAGCAGCCGCTCTACAGGCATGAAGGGCATCCTCGACACGCGCCTTCTTTTCCTTCATCTCCGCCTCAGTCGCAGCACCGACATTAATCTGTGCCACGCCGCCGGCCAGCTTCGCCAGTCTCTCCTGAAGTTTTTCGATATCATAATCACTGGTGCAGTTATCGATCTCATTCTTAATTTGTTCGATTCTTCCCCTGATGGCTTCCGTGCTGCCGCCGCCTTCGATAATGGTCGTTGAATCCTTATCGATGGTAATGCGTCTGCCTCTGCCAAGCTGCTTCAGCTCGATGTTCTCCAACTGAAGTCCGAGGTCCTCGAAAATAGCCTCACCACCGGTCAGTGTGGCAATATCACTCAGCAATGCCTTTCGCCTGTCACCAAATCCGGGAGCCTTAACCGCGGCGACCTGAAGTATGCCGCGAAGCTTATTGACAACCAGCGTAGCCAGTGCCTCGCCCTCAACGTCTTCAGCGATGAGCAGCAACGGCTTGCCCTGCTGGGCAACCTTCTCAAGAAGAGGGATAAGTGACTTTATTGAGCTTATCTTCTTCTCGTGAATCAGAATATACGGCTTTTCAAGAACGACCGTCATATCCTCAAGGTTGTTAACAAAGTGCGGGCTAAGATATCCCTTATCGAACTGCATACCCTCGACCAGCTCAACTACCGTCTCCAGCGACTGGCCCTCTTCGACAGTGATGACACCGTCTTTACCGACCTTGTTCATCGCCTCTGCCAGCTTCTTGCCGATTTCCTCATCCTGATTTGCAGAACAGGTCGCGACCTGTTCGATTTGCTTGGTTGACTCGATGGGGATGCTCTTATTCATTAATTCGTTTACGATTGCCTCAACACCTTTTTCAATACCGCGCTTTACCTGCATAGGATTGGCGCCGGCGGTAATATTTTTGAGACCCTCGTTGAAAATACTCTCAGCCAGAATCGTCGCCGTCGTTGTCCCGTCACCGGCAACGTCAGAAGTCTTGGAGGCCACCTCCTTGACCATCTGAGCACCCATATTCTCATAGGCATCTTCAAGTTCAATCTCTTTGGCCACCGTCACGCCATCCTTGGTAACGGTCGGCGAACCATACGATTTTTCCAAAATTACATTTCTGCCGCACGGCCCAAGTGTGATCTTGACCGCTTTTGCGAGCTTGCTCACACCTTTCTGAATCGCGGCGCGTGCGTCAGTGCCAAATGCTATCTTTTTTGCTGCCATATTATTCTCCTGTTTTTTAGGTTATCGTTGTCTCTGTGTGCTTTACTTATCTGCTGACGCTTACTTTTCTATCACGGCCATAATATCCGACTCACTCATAATCAGATACTCTTTACCGTCTATCTTTACATCCGTACCGGCGTAGCTTGTGAAAAGCACATTATCACCCTTCTTAACCTGCAATTTTCTTACTGTCCCGTCTTCGAGCACTTTACCGTCACCAACGCTGATGATTTTACCTCTTTGCGGTTTCTCTTTGGCGCTGTCCGGCAGGACTATCCCGCCCCTTGTCTTGGTTTCCGCTTCGAGACGCTGAACAAGCACCTTATCTGCCAATGGTCTAATCTTCATTTCGTAATTACTCCTTTCGAAAAAGTTCTTAATTTTCTTTTTTTCTATTTAGGTTTATTACACTTATTATTCTTTTCGCTCACTGTGCGAAAACATTGCTGCTGTACTTTTTTATAAATAATCTGTTCAACTGTTCCTGAAGAACACCCATATCAACCGGCTTGTCAATCACGCTGAATACATCAAGCCGCAGAGCTTTGCCTAACAAAGATTCACCCGTCGCACTGCTCAAAAGAATGCAAGGCAGTAACGGATAATCCATTCGGATAATTTTTATCGTCGCCAGCCCGTTGGAACCCTCCGAGTCCATATCCACAATCGTCGTATGAATACGTTTCCTCTCGATGATATTAACGAACTGACTCGCGTCCTCAGCCACTAACAGATTAACGCCTCTTGGCCGAAATATACTACGCACCGCTTCCGGCCATGCCCAACTCGCTTCACTGGCAAGTACGTTAACCTCTTCAAGTTGTGATAGATTCGAGACCATATCCATATCTTAGATGTGCAAATAGCGTGCCAATTGCCTTCTTATACGACCTTATGAGCGCAAGCATTTATTATATAAGCAGTTAAGGCATCCCACACCAGCACCACCCCACCTGCCAAAACCCATTAAAACCCCCATCCCCTCTGCCAACCTGACAGCCTTGGACACATCGAGACAAGCAAAGCCAAAGAATTCGTTATACTCAAAAATAAACACTCAATTTATCCCATAGGGAAACTCAAAACTAAATTGAAAAGCCCCACAATCCTACCTCTGATACCCTTCGGCTTGGCTTTGGCCATTGTAGTGCGAAAAAACACCTCTCAGAATAGTCCTACAGAAAATCCCGAGAAGGGTACCCTATTGTTGTGAAATATTTCAGAACTTTTTTAAAAATAATTGTAACATTTCCAATCGCCAAGCGTCTATATATATTAGAAAAGTCACTGTTCGTCTTTTTTTGTATATAACCACCCTCCTTAAAATGGGCGGTGGCTTCTTTTTATATCTACTCTTTATCTTTTTTAAAACTTCTTCTATAATAGGACACAAGTAAAATATGAACAACTTTGGTTTACAGGACAATAGCATCTTGTTGCTTAGATATCACGGAAGGTGGGAGCGAAAACAGCAAGTGCAATCGAGAGGGATAATATGATAAAACTAAAGAACACAAAAAGGCAAGGTAACAAAGTAGCTGGCAATTTGGGATTAGCCAGACGATCTCTTATAATCCTGATTGCCGTAGCTGTAGTTGTTGCTGTAAGTGTGTTCGGATTTTTGCGCCAAAAGACCGGCGGCTCTGATAATTCGAATCGGGAAACGATATTGTTTTCCGTAAAGCGCGGTGATTTGATTATCAGTGTGACTGAAAGCGGTAGCATCAAGGCGGTTGACTCGGTAGATATTAAGTCCAAGGTGGAAGGGCGGGCGACTATAGTCAACATTGCGCCTGAAGGTACCATGATAACTCCGGAAGATGTAAATGATGGCAAGATACTGGTGGAGCTGGATTCTTCGAAGCTGGAGGAACAATTGTCACAAAAATCAATTGAGCTTTCTACTGCCGAAGCAACCCTTGCCGATGCAAATGAGTCGTTTCTTATCCAGGTAAAACAAAATGAAAGTGATATTACCGCAGGCGAGTTGAAAGTGAAATTCGCCAGGATGGACTTTCAGAAGTATCTGGGAGGAAGCATTGCGGAGGAAGTGATTGATAAGATGTAGAGTAATCCGGATTTAAAACTTGATATAACGTCACTGATTAACGACCCTAACAGTTTAGGCGGCGAGGCTTTGAATCAAATGGATACATTATTAGATGCTATTCTTCTTGCAAAGGGAAGCTTGGAAAGAGCCTCTGATGTATTAGAAGGGACCAAAAAGCTGCACGATGCAAATTACGCATCAGAGCTTCAGCTAAAAAGTGATAAGCTGGATGTAGACAGGTTTACGGTCCAGGAAAAAACGGCCTCGAAAAATTTAGAATTGTTTCAGCTTTACGATTTCCCCAAAGAAGCGGAGACGTTCCTGAGTAACTATAAGGAGGCCAAGCTGGAATTAGTGCGAACTAAGGCACGGGCCCGTGCACAACTGGCCCAGGCCAGTGCGAAACTTTCGGGTGCTCAAGCCAGGTTCGTAGTGCAAACGACGCGCATGGAAAAACTCAAAGAACAGATTGAAGCTTGCGTGATTAAGGCACCCGCCGTGGGCCAGGTAGTTTACTGGTCGAGCACGCAAGAGTGGAGCAGGGTAAAAATTGAGCAGGGAGCGGATGTGCCCCAGGGCTATAAGATTATAACTATACCTGATGCGTCCAAAATGAAGGTCGAGATCAAGATTCACGAAAACTGGATTGATAAAATTCAGCTGGGTCAAGAGGCCAAGATAACCATTGCGGCATTTTCGGATACAGCATTTACCGGCAAGGTGCTGAAAAAAGCACCGTTAGCTGAACCGCAGCGATTCCTGAATCCGGACCTTAAAGTTTACCCGACGGATGTGAGCATTGACGGAACGCACGATTCTCTCAAGACCGGTATGACCGGAAAGGTTGAAGTGACCATTGATGAACTGCATGACGTTCTCTATGTGCCGATACAGTCAGTTGTCACGGTGGAAGAAAAAGAGATATGCTATGTTATGGCAGGCGGCCGTGCGGAGAAACGTGAGGTTAAGACAGGATTGTTTAACGATGATTTTGTTGAGATAAAAAGCGGTTTGACTGAGGGCGAGAAAGTTTTGCTTAATCCACCACGATGGACTGAGCCAGAGCCAACGAAAGAACAGGCGGAAACTAAGCCAGAGCCCGAGAAAGAAAAAGTGGAAACGGCAACGGATAGTTAAACAACAGGAGTATAACTACGAGCATTAGTCACTATGCATTTATTTGGTGTTAGAAGAACAGTTAAGTTAGGGCTTAAGAGCCTTTGGGTTCACCGGTTGCGGTCTGCGCTGACCATGCTCGGTATAGTTTTTGGCGTCTGTTCAGTGATCGCTATGCTGGCGATAGGTGAAGGGGCCAGCCAGGAGGCACAGGCGATGATAGCGCGACTTGGCAGCACAAATTTGATTATTGAAACAGTCGAACCGCCAAAGGAGCAAGCCGACTCCGGCGAGGGAGAAGAAATGCTTATCTACGGCTTGACCTACAAGGATGCCGAATCAATTCGAAACACTCTACACGATGTTGAGGTCGTTGTACCCATTCGCGAGATAGACCAGGAAGCACGATATCTTCGTCGCAAGGTGGCGATAAAAATCATAGGTTCTATTTCCTGGTACACGGAGATTTCACCTGTTCACATGCTTCGTGGACGGTTCTTGAGCAGCATTGACCTGCATCAGGAGCGGAGTGTATGCGTGGTCGATGAGCAGCTCGTGAGAGGTCTGTTCGGATTTGAGTATCCAATTGGCAAAGATATACAGATACAGGGCAATTGTTACCGGGTTGTAGGGGTGGCCGGGGCACAGCCGCTTGGAAGTAAGCAGAATGATTTTGGCAATGATATGCCGGCGGCAATGGATTCCGACAGCGGGGCTACGGGTATTGTATATTTGCCTTTATCGACCGCCAAGTCCCGATTCACCGAGATAACAGCCAGCTTTAGCGGAGGCAACCAAACTATAGAAAAAGTACAGCTGCAAAAGATCACCGTGAAGGTTAAATCAACCGAGCAGGTGTTGCCGATGCGTGATATTTTGGATAATTTGTTAGGGCGTATTCATGAAGATAAGAAAGACTACCGTATAGTTGTTCCGCTGGAGTTGTTGCGCCAGGCAAAACAAACCCAGCGTATTTTCAGTATTGTGCTCGGCTCAATCGCGGCGATTTCACTTCTGGTCGGTGGTATAGGAATTATGAACATTATGCTGGCCACCGTTAGTGAGCGAACGCGTGAGATTGGCATCCGACGGGCCCTTGGTGCGAAGAAGCGCGATATTATCATTCAATTCCTTTCTGAAACTTTAATATTAACATTTTCAGGAGGCATTTTGGGGATTGCCCTGGGTACTCTTCTGCCATTGTTGGTAACTCATTTTGGTCATATGCCTACAGTCATTACGGGTAGTTCTCTGGTGTTATCCTTCGGTATCAGTGGGGCGATAGGCATAATCTTTGGTCTATATCCGGCCTATCGCGCGGCAAATATGGACCCGATTGAATCATTGCGGCATGAATAGACCTTTGTAGAGTATTTAAATGGTCATCAGCACCCCATACTTCAAAAGGAATCCCAACTATCATAATCCGCAAAAAGTTCCCAAAAAAAAACAAATACCAACAAGGACGATAGCCGGTCGGCGTCTGTGGCTGTTTCGAATTATCGCTCTTACAATTTTTCCGATTCTGCTGTTGTTGTTGGCCGAATTTTCTCTGAGAATTGCCGGTTACGGCTTCTCCCCCTATGCGATTATTAAATGTCAGGTCAATGGCAGGGACGCATACTGTGACAATGTCAGATTTGGATGGCGGTTTTTTCCTCAAAATATTGCGCGCGAGTCGGAGCCTTTCATTTTCCCCGCAGAAAAGCCGGACAATACTTATCGAATTTTTATACTCGGTGCTTCTGCCGCTCAGGGCACTCCGGAACCGGCATTTAGTTTCGGGCGAATTCTCCAGAAAATCCTGGAAGATAAATATCCGGAAGTAAACTTTGAAATTATTAACACCGCAATGACGGCCATCAATTCCCATGTCGTCCTGCAGATAGCAAAAGATAGCGCCCGCTATAATCCTGACCTGTTTATTGTATATCTCGGCAACAATGAAGTTACCGGGCCTTATAGTGCTGGAACTGTATATACTCTGCCTTTGGCTAATTTGTCTGTCATCCGTACCGCCATTGCCATTAAAGCGACAAGACTGGGGCAGCTCTTAACCAGCCTGGCAGATTCGGTTGGTGCTCAAAAAAATACTCCCAAAGAGTGGCTGGGCCTGGAAATGTTTCTCGACAATCAGGTACCGGCCGATACTCCTCCTTTAGAAGCCGTTTACCGGAATTTTCAAAAAAACCTAAAAGATATCAGGCAAATTTCCTCAAAAAGCGGCAGCAAGACGATTTTCTGTACCGTAGGAAGCAACCTGAAAGATAGTCCGCCATTCGCATCTCTGCATCGGCCCGATTTGATCCCTACAGAGAAGAAAAAGTGGGATGATATTTACCGGCAAGGTGTCGAATTCGAATTAAAAGGTGATTACGCCGATGCTGTTGAACGCTATTTGGAAGCTGCGAAGATTGATGACCGTTACGCCGACCTGCAGTTTCGGCTGGGTCGCTGCTATTGGGCTGCCGCCGAATACGAAAAGGCCCGCGAAACATACATTCGAGCACGCGAACTGGACACACTTCGTTTCCGCGCTGATTCGCGGATTAATAACATTATTCGTGACATAGCCGCCGGCAAAACTGCCGAAGGTATTTACCTGATAGACACAACTGAGGGTCTTGAAAAAAACAGCCCAAACGCAGCTCCGGGGCAAGAATTGTTTTATGAGCATGTACATTTGAATTTCAAAGGTAATTATTTTCTCGCTAAAACGATTTTTGAACAAGTGGAAAAGATACTTCCTCAGCAGTTGGCTAAACTTCAGCAGGCTGATAATCACCAAATATTAACCGAAGACGATTGTGCTCAGCGCCTGGCCTACACCGGTTGGGATAGATACCGGATTGCCGATAAGGTCCTTAACGGCTTTATCAAAACTCCGCCGTTCACAAACCAGCTTTACCAGCAGCAGCGCCTAATACAAATGGAGCAAAATATCGAAGACTTGAAAATGTACCTTGCTCCCGAAGCCCTTGAAAATGCCGCACTACAGTATCGTCAGGCGATTCAGAAATCACCTTCGGACTGGCGGCTACACTGGAATTATGGAAAATTATTAACCGAAGGTTTGAAAGATTATAAAGCTGCCGCCGAACAGGCTTATTTGGTGCGGAACTATTTGCCGCATTCTTATTTAGTGTACACCGCATTGGGGGCGGTCTCACGCGGACTCGGTGACATTGATAAAGTTATCGCTCAATATCTCGACGCGATACGAATCAAACCCACCTGTATTGATGCCCATTACTACCTGGCACAGGCATATCATAAACAGAACAGGATTGATAAATCTATCGAATATTATTCTAAAACTCTGCGGTTACAACCGACTCATATAACAGCATATAATGATCTGGTCGAGATACTGTACAACCAGGGCAATATTGACCGGGGGATTGAAGTATGTCGCAAGGCCTTGCTTTTTGTCCCGGACAGCGCAATTCTGCATTGCAACCTGGGTATTATGCTGGATAAAAAAGGCAATAGAACCGAGGCCGTCAAACAGCTTAACACTGCTATAAAGATTGACCCGAATTCACCCGGGATACGCACCACACTGCAAGCTATTTTGAAAAAAGACAATTGATTTAAACTGAAGATTGCACCGTTTTTTTGACCTGCACAGCTAAGTACCTCATTTCATCCGGTTACTTAATCCGGGAAAAATTCTGGCATTTTATAACTCTCTCTGACCAAGTAATAAGAAAACAAATAAATTCCAAACAACAACGGCGTGCCGAAAGAGAAATGGGCCGGATGAAAAAAAATTGCTTTTGTAAAAAGTCATATCTATTACTTCTCTCTCTTTTTCTCTACAAATAATGGTTGATATACGGAATCAATTTGATAACCGTCCACTCCGGCTTCATTTAGTCTTTGAATGTCTTTGCGCGCTAATTCATAATGCCCTTCAGCCGGATAACGGAATGTGTTGATAGCAGGAATCACATACGCCCCATTCTGCTGTAAAGGTTTAACCATCTCACTGGGCAAACTGGGTGGCAGCCCAAACCAGAATTTATTGCGCAAATCACAGGACAACCCTTGCTGAACTTTTTTGAATTCCTCCTGGGTAACAGTCAGCAATGCAATTTCCTTTAAGTGCTTGCGCAGGTCAGGATCTCCGTTAATGGTAATACTGGAATTTTCATAACCATGCTTTTTGACCAGAGTAACGATCTTCCGAAAAAACTTTTCATCTCCCATATTTTTTACGTCCAGCATGAGTCCGAGTTTCAATGAACGGCAAACACTCAGGGCCTGGTCGAAAGTGCAAATCTTCTCCTCTGTATTCACATAAGCAATTTTTACGATCTCGTCTGCGTTCAGGTCGTTTATACTTTTATTGATACCACACGCTTCTTTCATCTCGTTATCATGAAAAACAATGGGTACATCATCCTTGCTCTTCCGGATATCCAGTTCCACCATTGCATAACCCTGCTCTTTAGCCAGACGGATGGCCGCAATTGTGCATTCCGGACTTTGCGCCGTTATCACCCCTCCTCTATGGGCAATCAAAATAGGTTTGTGGCTTTTTATAGACTGGGTATCACGAAAATCAATCAAATTATTGTTTCCTGCCTCTTCTGTGGTACACCCAATTTGGACCGCTGACAAAGCCAGAGCAATTATAACCAATTGTATCGTTCTTATTTTCATCATTGTGTTCTCCTTAAAACTTGAAACCGTGATTCCCCATTTAGCTCCATAAGCGGCATACTAATAAATTCCAGTCTAATTGTCACCTATTACATAGGAAATCCGGGACCAAAGCCCCATTTAAAATACTCGTCCTGAACGTAGCATGCCCTGAGCACCGTCGAAGGGTGAAGAATCTCAATCCCAATAGTCAATATTCAATAGAAAATATTAAATTGAAATGCTGACCGAAGCACAACTAAAGCATGAAAGTAGCCCAAACGAACGTAGTTGTTGCGCGCTTTGTTGCGCACTTTAATGGCTGGGTTGGTCCTTCAAGTCTATACTCATATGATATCATTTTCGTTCCCTAACGAACTAGCTTAAGCCGCCCCCGGAGGGGCACCGTAGGCGTGACGGGGAGCGCAGTTACCCGGCAGTCGACTTCAAGCGATAGTTATGTTACGTGTACAGCAATAAATGTCCAAAGGACAAAGAATACAACAT
>DAOUVA010000011.1 GCA_030667885.1 Phycisphaerae bacterium | reverse complement strand
TTCTTTATCCAGCGCAGTGTCACTGAATATTGAGACAACGGGCGCAAAGAGACTTGCGAAAGTATCGAACAAGAAAAGGTATATTCAGGATATTATCGAGCCAATCAAGCTTATCAGCAGGTTGACCGGGCGCGGATCGAGATACCAGAGGGTTAAACAGACAACGCAGTTCATTGTAGGTGCCACAGGGGAGCCGGACGAGGAAATCGTCAAGTATATGTTCGGACTATATGAACGTCTTAAAATGCACAGATTATATTTCAGCGCTTATCAAAAAGGGCTGGGTGATAAATCTATAGATGGTGAGCAAAACGCAGAGGAAAGTCCGACGGATATTCTCATGCGGGAACATCGGCTGTATCAGGTGGATTTTCTGCTTCGCAAATACGGCTTCAAAGAATCAGACATTCTCTTTGAGAAGAATGGAAACCTGTCTTTGACTACCGACCCAAAAGAAGCATGGGCTCTCAGGCATCCTGAAGCATTTCCAGTAAATATAAATCGAGCATCGAGGTTTGCGCTCCTGCGAGTGCCCGGGCTTGGACCCGTAACAGTCAAGCGTATTCTGGAGCAGCGCAAATCCGGAAGAATATGGCATATCGAAGACGTGGGAAAGGTAGGCGTCAGGCTGGAAAAAGCGAAAAAGCACCTGTCTTTTTAAGGTCGGAGAAGTTGAAGGCAAAGTTATCTTTGCCGAGCTTATTACTGAGGTTAGAAGCCAGGTACGAACACTTTCTTCCGTGGAGAGCCTGCGGCAGATAGCAAGTTTTCCTTTTACTATAGTCAGAACCCCTGGAGGTAATAAAATGGCAATAAAAAAGAGAACAACCAAAAAACGATCGAGTAAGGCCGGTTTACCTCCGGGGACACTGGTTTATGTCGGCGAAAAGGAAGTTGAGTCAGTAAGAATTACTTCCATCGACTATGATGAGCAGAGCTTTCAAGAAAAAGAGGTTGCAAACATCGAAGAATGTCTAAAACTCAAAGACACGGCTACTGTCAGTTGGATAAACATCGACGGCCTGCACGATATTGAATTACTTGAGAATCTTGGAAAAGGTTTTGATTTACATTCGCTGGTTCTTGAAGATATTCTCAGTACTGGCCAGCGGCCGAAGTTTGAAGATCATGAAAAACACATTTTTATTGTGCTAAAGATGCTCAGCTTTGGCCAGGAGAACCAGTCGATAGAAGCCGAGCAGGTTAGCCTAATATTGGGACCGAATTATGTCATTTCCTTTCAGGAACGCATCGGCGATGTCTTCGAGCAGGTAAGAGAGAGAATCAGAAATGCAAAAGGACGTATCCGAAAAATGGGACCTGACTATCTCGCCTATGCACTATTAGATGCAATTGTTGACAACTATTTCGTCATCCTGGAAAGATTCGGCGAGAAGATTGAATCTATGGAAGAAGAGGTTATCGGCAACCCTACGGAACGAACAGTCCAGCAAATTCACTCGCTTAAGAGGGAAATGATATTCCTGCGCAAATCGATTTGGCCTTTAAGAGAACTAATCGGTGGATTACAAAAAAGTGAATCTTCGCTTATTCACGACACCACTGATATATATCTGCGGGACGTCTATGACCATACGATACAAATTATTGATACTATAGAAAGCTTCCGCGACATGGTTTCGGGGATGCTTGATATCTACCTATCCAGCCTCAGTAATAAAATGAATGCTGTTATGAAGGTTCTGACGATTATTGCCACTTTGTTTATACCGTTGACTTTTGTAGCCGGAATATATGGTATGAATTTCAAATATATGCCGGAACTCGAGTGGCGATGGTCTTATCCGATTGTCTGGCTGGTTATGATTTCGATTGCAGTTATTATGCTGTCTTATTTTAGAAGGAAGAAATGGCTTTAACGATACGATAGGGCATTATTAGTATTTCGTTATCTGAGGAGAAGAATCCATGCTAATCCTGTTTATTGTGACATTAATAGTATCTTTTGTTGTGGTTAGAATCGGTGCGATAGCATTTCAATTAACCGGACTTGAGTGGTCTTTGGCAAAATTTCAGGCCTTATCGTGTTATTCGGGCACCGGATTCACAACAAAAGAGGCGGAATTAGTTACTGGTAATAAACAAAGGCGCAAAATCGCTACAATTCTGATAATTTTGGGTAACGCCGGCTTCGTGATTATGATTGCAACATTGGCAGGTTCTCTTATGCCTACTAAAGAAACGATAGTCGCCAAGTTTTCAGAATCATTCCTGCCGTTTAGTGTTCCAGCTTTTTTAGTAGTATGGATAAATCTGGCCATTATTGTAGCTGTGGTATACGGCATATATCGGATTTTCACACATGAAAAATTTGTCAGGAAAATGACGAATATTCTCAGAAAAAAGATTATTAAAAAAGAAATCTTTCAAAAGGTGTCCTTTGAGGAGCTACTGCTGGCAACCGGCGGATATGGCATATCACGAATTACAGTCAGTGCCGGAAGTCCCATCCTTAATAAGACACTTGCAAAATCACAACTCAGGGAATACGATATTACGGTACTGGCAACCGTAAGGGGTGGTGAAACAATACCCAATCCAACGGCTAACATGGAAATTATGCTCAGCGATGAGCTTATATGCTTTGGTAAATTAGAGAATATCAAAAACAGGATTTCAATGAATCCCTGATTATTATTTGAAGAAAGAATTAATTGTATGTCTTATGTGTGAGATATAACTTCAGGAGCAATTAATATGGACAATCTGCTGCTTGTCAACTCAGGATTTTATACATGGCTTGTTCTTCCGGCTCTAATCTTTTGCGCAAGGATTATTGACGTTAGCATGGGGACAGTACGGGTCATATTCGTCTCCAGAGGTCTCAAATATCTCGCGCCCGTAGTCGGTTTCTTCGAAATACTGATCTGGCTTCTGGCTATAGGGCAGATTATGAAGAATCTTTCCAATCCAGCGTGTTATATTGCCTATGCAGGCGGGTTCGCTATGGGTAATTTTGTTGGTATTTGTATAGCTGAAAAGCTGTCCTTAGGCATCGCCCTGATAAGAGTTGTAACAACAAAAGACGCTCTGCCTTTAGTAGAGCATCTTAAGGCCAAGAACTACGGTGTGACAAGTATTGACGGACACGGTAGCAGCGGACAGGTAAAAGTAGTTTTCACAATTGTACCTCGCCGAGAGGTGTACAGCGTAGTTGAACTGATCAAGAAATTTAATCCACAGGCATTTTATTCGATAGAAGAAGTAGGCTTTGTGGAAAAGGGGGTGTTTCCTTTGAGAAAAGGCTGGCATTTTTTTGGCTTGTTTAATTTGTTCAGACCGTTTCGAAAAGGCAAGTAAAACTGTGTTAACTTCATACACAATATCTGGTCACTAATATTATGTTTAGTACTTTTTGAAATTCACATTCGGCATCTTTAAGACTCTGAATAGGAAGGTATAAATATCGGCTTGCCTCCACCATGCCCGGCTTTTGTTTCAACACGGAGCAGGATGGGATTTTTGCCGGCGGCTTTTGCCTGGAGAGTGGCTATGAATTTCTTGGCGTGCGAGGGAACAACGCGGTCGTCGGTATCGGCTGATGTAACAAAGATGGGTGGATAATCCTCGCCCGCCTTGATGTTGTGGAGCGGAGAATAGGCGTAGAGGAACTTAAAATGTTCGGCAGACGCCTCGGCATTGCCATATTCCGGCACCCAGTAGCGGCCGACGGTGAACTTGTGATATCTCAGCATATCGGTAACAGGGACCTGGCATATAACAGCACCAAACAAATCAGGACGCTGTAACATACAAGCGGAAACAAGCAGGCCGCCATTACTACCGCCCCTTATTGCAAGCTTTTTCACATTGGTGTATTTATTTGCAATGAGCCACTCGGCGGCGGCGATGAAATCATCAAATACGTTCTGCTTTTTATCGAGCATACCGGCCTGATGCCAGGTTTCGCCGTATTCGCAGCCCCCCCGCAGATTTGCAACACAATATACCCCACCCATCTCAAGCCAATTAATAACAGATACTGAAAAAGATGGTCTGATACTTATGTTAAATCCACCATAGGCGTAAAGCAGTGTCGGATTTTGGCCGTCGAGCTTAAGACCTTTCTTATATGTAATGAACATAGGAACGCGGGTGCCATCTTTGGAATGATAGAAAACCTGCGTGGTCTGATAGCCCGAAGAGTCAAAATCGATTTGAGGCTTTTGGAAAATTGTCAACTGCTCATTGCGAAAATCATAGCGATAGTTCGTATCAGGGAAGAGAAATGAGGTAAAAGAAAAGAACATTTCAGTATCGTCCTGTTTGCAGAACAGGCTACCAACCCTGCCAAGGGCAGGCAGTGGAATTTCACGGACAAAATCTCCGTCGAGGTCATAAATTTTAAGCTGGTGGTGAACATCGTGCATATAGGCGACAACGAAGTGATTATTAATGAAGGCAACATAATCGATTACGTCTTTGGTTTGCGGCAGGATTGTATGCCAGTCGCCTGGCGCGGGTTTTTTTATATCGATAGCAATGATACGTCCACGAGGGGCGTCGAGGTCGGTATTAAAGTAAAAGACCGAGTCAACATTACCAATGAAGTCATAGCGGGCGTCGGCATCATCGAGCAATCTTATAAATGGACCGCTGCTTTCAACGGGACGATAATAAATACGGTTCTTAGGATCGGTACCGTGATATACATAGAGAATGAGAAATTTGCCGTCCTCAGTGACAACTGGGGAGAAACCTAATTCTTTATTGGCCGGGCGTTCGTATATGAGTTTGTCCTGCGATTGCGGCGTGCCGAGCTTGTGCCAATAAACACGGCTATAGTTTGTCTGGTCCTCAACGGAAACAGTATTGGGATCAGGAAAACGGTTGTAAAAGAAGCCTGTGTGGTCGTGCTTCCAGGCGACGGAAGTAAATCGGCACCATTGAAGAGTTTCTTCATAGTCCTGCCCGGAATCGATTGTGCGGATTTTGATTTCCTGCCGGTCGCTTCCGCTGCGAGAGACAGCATAGGCCAGCAGAGTGCCGTCTTCGCTAACAGCAGTAGTGCTTACGGCAATTGTACCATCGGTGCTGAGTAAATTAGGATTGATAACGACAGCGGGCTGGCTATCGAGTGTTTGCTGCACATAGAGGACGGATTGATTTTGCAGGCCGTCATTTTTTCTGAAGAAATAGCGTTCGCCCCGCTTGTACGGTGCTGAATACCGGGGGTAATTCATTAATTTTTTCAGGCGTGTCTCGATTTTCTTTCTGACAGGAACAGTTGACAAAAATTCAGAGGTCAGCTCATTCTGCTTTGCAACCCAGCTCTGAGTTTCTTTTGCATCAGCATCTTCGAGCCAGCGGTAGGGATCGGGAACTTCGGTACCATGATAGATATCAACAACATAATCCCTGTGTGCCTGGGGATAAGTCAATCCATCTCTCTGGACTTCGAGTTGCCTGCATCCACAGCACAATGCGCCCCAAACGAGTGTAGCAATAAATAGGCGTATGTTTAAATATTTCATCCTTTATATCCTCGTCATCTGATAATAAATTTCTATAGAAACTGTATTTGAAGAAGAGTATCAAGCCCTGTCAAATACGAATTAGGTTAATTTGGGAAAATTTATTGCAATTTTTGAGAATTGCGGTTATTATTCGACTCAAAATGAGGTTTTGGCGAATGGATAAGCCGAGAGTAAATAGTAAGAAAGATGATAAAACATGCGTCAGCAAGGTCTTAAGCGATTTTGTTGACCGCCTGAGCGATGAGCATCGTATGCTGGTCGTTCTTAAAGCACAATTGTATGGCGGAACCTGGGAGCCGATGCTCGATGACCTGAAAAACCGCCTGGTAGGTCAGCCCTATATATTTAAGCTGGTAAATCGAATAAAAGATGATATCGAACGCATCCAGCAAATGCAGAATTTCGAAGAGGAACAAAATGTCGATTTGGCTGACTATGTCGAACTACCATAAATGTAAAGTTTTTTTGAGGGTTGATGAAATGGCAAGAATGTTGAAAAACAGATTTATTTTATTGGCGGGTCTTTTAGTCTTTTGTTTTGTGCAATACGGTATCGCAGCAGAAGGTAGTTCACAAAGGCTCGTTTCACCGAAGCTGCTCGAACACGCCAACCTGAAAATATTGTGGGAAAGTAATCTGCCGATTAAAAAAACGGAAAGTTTAGTGGCATTGCGCATGCTCGGTAACCATATATATGTGAAATCGACCCATAATTATATAGTTTTCCTGAACAGGGAAAATGGAAAGATGGTATTTGGTGGGGCCAATTTACCGGAAGGCTTACCAATTACAGGTATGCAGCTTTATGGCGATGAGCTTAATTCGACGTTTGGTACCAAGCTGGTAGAAATTGATCCGAACTCGGGAACTTTGCTCAATATCTTTGATGTGGGATTTGCATCATCCTGTCCTGCCGCCCGCAATAGTTCATATTTCTATCTGGGCGGATCTGATAATCGTTTGCATGCATTGCGGGCCGAAGATAAGGTACAGATTTTTGAGGTCGCCGCCAAAAACGATTCGATAATTACTTCTATTATCGCTCATGACATCTCCGTCATCTTTGGGACAGATGCAGGTAATGTGATATGTATAGCACCGGACAAGCCAATAAAGTTGTGGCAATTTGATGCTGCCGGCGGTATAGCCGGGCCGATTATCAGGGATGGTACGTCGCTGTTTTTTGCAAGCAAGGATACAAACGTTTACAGGGTCGATATGGTTGGTTTACCTTTGAGAAGGCAGCTTATTTGGAAATATCAGACCGCTGGTGTGCTTGAGAAAGAACCTCGTGTGACTCAACAGGTCGTTTATCAGAATGTTCCCGCCAAGGGTGTAACAGCAATAGACAAACAAAGCGGACAATTCATGTGGTCGGTTCCTGGTGGCGTGGATTTATTAGCTGAGGCCAATGGCAGGGCTTATGTCATTACAAAGAACAGACAACTTGTGATAATGGACAACCTCAACACAAAGAAATTATATTCGGTTAATTTTGCAGAGGTTACGAGACACACAGCCAATACAACAGACTCGAAAATTTATATCGCTGATGAACGCGGCCGGATTGCCTGTCTGCAACCGGTTAAATAGTGTGCAGTTCCACAGCATGGCATCTATATACAAAACCGACTGGATGCCATTCGGAATGCGAGGGACCAGCAGTAAACATATATTAAGGAAATTGTAACACAAAAGGAGTTCAAATGGACGTGAAAATCAAGACAGCATTAATAAGTGTTTCTGACAAAAGCGACGTGGTCGATTTCGCCGGCAAGCTCAGCAAGATGGGAGTTAAAATAATCAGCACCGGCGGAACAGCTAAAAAGCTCAGCGAAGCCGGGCTGGATGTAGTTGGCATTGAGTCAGTTACGGGTTTCCCGGAAATGATGGATGGCAGGGTAAAAACACTTCATCCGAAGATACATGGGGCTTTGCTGGGACTTCGTGATAAAAGTGAACACAAGGCTGCAATGGAAGAACATAATATCGAACCGATTGATTTAGTATGTGTAAATCTGTACCCATTCGAACAGACAATCGCTAAATCTGACTGTACATTGGCCGAAGCAATTGAAAATATCGACATTGGCGGGCCAAGTATGCTTCGATCTGCCGCGAAAAATCATAAGTTCTTAACAGTCGTAACACAAGCCGACCAGTACGACCAGGTCATTGAAGAGATGGAGAACAACAACGGGGCCGTTAGTGAGAAGCTGCGAAGCGATTTCGCACGGATTGTGTTCGGCTTGACGGCTTCCTATGATACAGCGATAGCAAAATATCTTAACTCCATATCAGGCGAAGAATATCCTGAGAAAGTTTCAATTGCAGTCAGCAAAACTGCATCATTGCGCTACGGTGAAAATCCCCATCAATCCGCGGCCTTCTACAAGCTGCCGCCAAGCAGTGAAACTTCGACGTGCAGCGGTACTTTATTGGAAGGCGGCATAGGAATCAGCTTTAACAATCTGCTGGATACTAATGCGGCGTTCGAATTGGTTAAGGAATTTACCGAGCCGGCCGCTGTTGTTGTTAAGCATCTTAATCCGTGCGGTTGTGCCATTGATGATGATATTTGCGTTGCTTATCGCAAGGCGTACGAATGTGATGTAGTCAGTGCGTTCGGCAGTATTATCGCCCTGAACAGAAAAGTGGACGTCGAATTGGCACGAACGATTATGGAATCTTACAGCCGATTCGGCAAAGCGTTAGGTGCCTCTGGATTCTTTGCAGAGGTGATTATCGCACCTGAATTTGATACCGATGCGATTGAGATAATCAGGACGCTCAAAACCTGGGGCAGCAGAGTCCGGCTGATGGAAACAGGGCCGATTGACAGAGCTAAGATTGACTGTGGTGAGTTTGATATTCGCTGTGTAGTCGGCGGACTGCTCTTACAGAAACGTGACTTAGCCGGCTGGGAGCCGGATGTCCTGACGTATCCGACAAAGGCAAAGCCCACCAAAAGCCAGCTTGACGATTTGAAGGTCGCCTGGCTTGTCGCCAAACATACGAAGAGCAATACAATCGTACTGGTCAAAAATAAGAAGGTTTTAGGCGTAGGGGCGGGCCAAATGAATCGTGTTGAGTCGGGGCTGATTGCTTTCTCGCACGCCGGCGACGAGTCGAAAGACTGTGCGATGGCCTCGGATGCATTCTTCCCCTTCCCGGATAACATTGTAAATGCGGCAAAAGCAGGAGTGACTGCAATAGTACAGCCGGGCGGATCGAAAAAAGACGATGAAGTCATCGCAACTGCAGATAAAAACGGAATCGCGATGGTCTTTACCGGCAAACGACACTTTAAACACTAATGCCATATTGCCTGATGTGAAAATAATTTTAATTAACTGATTTTCAGCTTTACCCGGGGTCCGCCGGATATTTATAGCGGACCCCTGGGTACACCTATGTAAACAATGTTTTATTCGCCGCCCAGAATGGATACCATTGGCGATTGAAGCAAACGTATCTGTCGGCTTGTTCTGTCACGCCAAAGAATCGATTCCTGAAGGCTTTGCTTGGCTATATCGGACTTGAGTGAGAGCAGTTCATAGTCGTCGGCTTTGGCAAGCAGTGATTCCGCTTCGATCAGTTGCTTCTCTCGGCTGGTAAGGGATGCCGAGTCCTCGGTTTCTTGTATCGAACGATCAGCTAATTCCTTATTGAGAGACTCTATCAGGTTGCCTCCGATTGAATTACTGAGTGATTCTCGCCGTTTTGCTTTCTCTATTCTGGCTCTGGCAAGTCTTTCCTTTATTTCATCAACCTGAGAAGTTGTTATCGTGCCCGCATCAGCTTGTCTTTCCGCTTCAACGAGAAGCTTGCCGATCAAGTCGATTATTTTCTGTATTTCTATGCTTATCGAATCATTCTCGAGCTCTTCGGTTATTTTTATCTTAATTTCAGATATTCGCTTGGTTGTTGCGTCAATAATGATCTGATTGGAGGCCTGACTCATCCTGGCAGCCTGAACTTCCTGACGCAGGCGGTAAATATCAGCGAGAATCTGGTCGTGGTCAAGAACACGGGAGCGTGAGATTTCTCTGAGAGTTTTCTGTTTTTCACTCAAGTCGGTTTCGGCGCGGGTGGCTTCCTGGTCTGCAAGCTTTAGCTGGCTTTCAAATCTTAGCTTGTAGTCCTCGAAAACTTTAACAAGAGTGCTCCTAAGTCTGTCAACAAGAGCATACATAAATTCCTCTGCTGCGGGTTTGACATTCTTCGGCAGGTTAACCTGAAGCTTCAAAAGAATTGTTTGCTCAGCAGCAGGGCTCGGTGGTATAGTTGTTGCCGAAGTTCTGCGAGAAGACCCGGATCGGGCGGTAGAAGCCGTGTACTCCCGCCCCACTCGCTCTCTCTCCATCATCATCTCATATTCGTATTCATCCCTACCTGTCGGCGTAGCTCTCCTCATGGATGAAGGTTCCGGCAATGCCCTGCCGGAAGAGCCACCCAACGTCTCGATTATAAAGATATCAGAAACCTGATCCGGTGTGATATCGAGTATTTCACGGGCAACCCTGCCGCCAACGCTGGTACTGTGCAGCAGATAGTCTATAGTGATACTATCGAGTGATAAAACAAGCGGATCGAATGTTATCTTGACCAAACAGCTTGCAGTGTGCGTGCTTGAAACCTGAGCCGCTGCCGGCTGGTTGGCGGATTTCGCTGGAACTGCAGCGAAAATGACCAAAGCTAACAAGATAACGAAACGATTTCTGGCTTCCATTTCAACTCTCCTTTTGAATCTATTTTGTTGAACTTCCTGCTGTCGATTTCTGATAATCGCTCCCGGGCTACCTGGGCCCAGCGATTCTTGGGGAAAAGCTCGATGACGCGGTTGTAAGTCTCGACGGCGGAATCCGTCCGGTTTAGCTCTCGATACAAACGGTCTGCCTGATAGACAAGGATAAAAGCGGTCTTATCGACCTGTATCTGGATTTCTTCAAGTGGGTCGGGAATGCTTGCAAGCTGGGCTTCGAGTTCGTCAAGCGAGTCTTTTTTTTGCTCGGCGACAAGCACCTCTTGTATGAGATTTATTGCCGCATCAGTCTTTGCCTGGAGTTGTTCAAACTGTTTTTCAAGTAAGACGATTTTCTCCTGGTCTTTTGTTTTTTCAGTAGTTCTGATTGCAAGATTCCAGATACCGGCAGCTATCAGAATAACAGCAGCCGCAGCCAGGGGTGCGGTTAAACTTATCCGCAAATGTCTCCGATGAGCACGGCGCCGGACAATGGCGGAGAGATTGGCAGAAACGGCACCTGGCAAGCCCGCCATACGGTCGGCTTCCTGAAGCAGGTTTTTTATTTTGTCTTCTGTCATAATTTCTCCTTTGTCAGTTCACCCAGATCATCTCTCAAACGTGCCCTGGCGCGGTTCAGCCGGACTTGTAATGCGTTTTTAGATATCCCAAGAATCAGGCTTATTTGTTCGGCTGGAAGCTCTTGCAGATACCTTAATACGACCGCCTCACGATATTTAGCAGGTAAAGCTTGAATAGCACGACGAATACGGTCGAAAGTCTCGTTGTCCATCGATTTCTTATCCGCTGAGCCTGCCGATTCATCAATAGCTTTATCAGCAACCTGTGATATTCGCCGCTTCCGAAGCATTCGCTTATATCGGTAACTGCGGCATTTATTGACCGTTATGGTAAAGAGCCAGGTTCTAAGGCTGCAATCGCAGCGAAATTTTTTCAGGCCGAGAAATGCAGCGAGGAAGATGTCTTGAGTAACATCTTCGACCTCGCCGGACCAGCCGAGCAATCGACTGGCCAGTGATGCAACATCGGACGAATATTGCTCGACAATCCTGTCAAAAGCAGATTCATCACCCCTATTAAATTGTTCGACGAGACGTTCATCATCAATCGTTTCGGCCATGACCATCATATTAGAGCACTGAAGTGCAGAAAACTTACAAAAATTCGCTAAAAAACTGGAAAAAATACCAGAATCCACGAAAATCAGGGAGCCCACACGGCATTTACCCCTATAATCCTGCGGCTTTTCGGAGCTTGACGGCCATATCCGTCTTTTCCCAGGTAAAATTCGGCAGATTTCGTCCGAAGTGCCCGCCGTAAGAGGTCTGGGCAAAAATGGGACGAGCAAGGTTTAAGTGCCTGATCATAGCCTTCGGGGTTAGGGGGAAAAACTTTCTTACAAGCTGGCTTATCTTTTGCTCACTGATTTTTGCGGTCCCCTCAGTATCTACCAGGACAGAGATGGGCTCGGCTACTCCGATGGCATAGGATAACTGGACTTCACATGCGTCGGACAGGCCTGCTGCAACTACGTTTTTAGCGATATATCGAGCCATGTAGCTTGCTGTTCTGTCAACCTTTGTCGGATCTTTTCCACTAAAGGCACCGCCGCCATGGCTGCCTCTTCCACCATAAGTATCAACAATAATTTTCCTGCCGGTAAGACCGCAATCACCTTTTGGGCCGCCTACGACAAATCTGCCCGTCGGATTGATGTGAAATATGGTTTTTTTGTCAACAAGACGTTTTGGCAGAACCGGCATGATGACCTTTTCGATGATTTGTTTTTGTAATTGTCTATAGCTTATAGTCGGGGCATGCTGAGTGGATACGACAACCGTATGGATACGTTTGGGTTTGCCGTTTTCATATTCGATTGTTACCTGGCTCTTGCCGTCAGGCCGCAACCAGGGAAGCTTTTTATTCTGGCGCACTTTTTCCAGTCTGGTCGTCAAGGCATGGGCCAATCGAATCGGCATCGGCATAAGGGACGGAGTTTCTTTACAAGCGTATCCGAACATCAGACCCTGGTCGCCGGCCCCCTGCTCTTTGTGAAGGCCGCTACCTTCAGATACGCCCTGCGAGATGTCTGGGCTTTGATTGTCAATTGAAACAATCACAGCGCAGTCATCACCATCGAAACCTATTGACGGGTCGTCGTAACCGATTTTTTTGAGTGTCTTTCTGATAACGCCCGGGATGTCAACATATGCTTTTGTTGTAATTTCACCGGCGACTACAACCAGGCCGGTTGTTACTAATGTTTCACAAGCAACCCGGCTTTTGGGGTCCTGTGAAATCATTGCATCAAGAATTGCATCGGATACGTGATCGGCCACTTTGTCAGGATGACCCATCGTAACAGACTCGCTGGTGAAAAGGTATTTGTTCGTATCAAGATGAGGATTGCTTTGGTTCGATTTTTTTGCCATTTGTTATTTTTCCTTTCAACTTTTCGTAATTCATGATTCGTAACGTACAGACTACGAACCATCGTTAATTGTCCAATCGTACTTCATATATTTAATGGAATAGTTCCCTACTTCGAGGAAAGATACAATGTCCCTGGAAACATAATTGGTAATAAAATTCAGAACCGCCCGCGTATTCGGCTCCTGGTCCTTGAATTTTTTATCTATAGAGAATTTACTAATAAATTCTTTACCATACGAGGATGACTGAAATAAAGATGACAAATATACTCTCTGCTTTTTATTGTCTATCCGTAATGCAAGGGGGTTGGACAGAAATCTTTTGACCTGGTCGTCCAGTTGTTTATTGAGCCTGCGCCCGTAATACGGTTCATTACGCAACGGCGGACTCGACAAACTGCCTCTGGATAGGGCGAAATATATTCTCGGGTCATCGAATTCTTTACGGAAAAAACGCTTGTCGATCTCCGACAAAGTAAATTCCTCATCCATCACAAGAAACTTATAATCGGTCCATATCCCCTTTATATGCAGGATACTGTTAGGACCCCAGCCCGGATAAAGACGAAGGATTCGCGAGGATTGGATGGGATAATTGTCCGTAATTATTTTCAGCATCTGGATGTTATACGCATTGAGCCAGAAGGCGATTTTGTTTTCTTTTGTCCATGTTCTGTATTCATTCGAGTCAAAGTTTTCAAATTCCCGCAGGAGAGCTTTTAACTTGAGCCTTTGTCGCCGGAGAGTTGTGTAATCAACCCTCCCTTTATCATCGACGAAGTCTTTCAGGACCTCGGCACATTTGTCGTGAAAAGAAACCCCCGGTTTAATTTCCTGCTCATCAGGCTCAACACCCGCCTGCTCAACCTCATCGGGGCCGGACTCAGCAGATGTAACCTCTTCGACGGCTTCAACGGCAACTTCCGGCTGCTCAGGCTCATTTTGCTCAACCATGTCAGGCTGGACAGTATTGGGCTCGGACCCTACAGATTGAATCTTATCAGGCTCAACCTGATCGGATTCGCTCAGAATAGATTCAATACCATTAGGCTCGACAATATTAGGTTCGGTCTCTTTGGGTGCGCAACCGGCAACAAAAACCGGCACTACAAGCGAAATTATAAAAACAACAAGGCGTTTAGCCATTTTAATTTTCCGATAAACCACTACAAATCTTTGAGTCGCAAAAATACCAATTTTATCTGGTATTAGCATAAGACTTCAGACAATAAATGCAACGATTTGTTGGCTGTTTTTATGCTATTTTTGCTGAGAATTCTTACCGATGATAGGAATTCATGTAAAAACAGGATTCAGAATGCCCGGCAGCTTGGGTAATAACAAAAGGGCTGCAAGTCCCGATCAAGTCGAAACCCACAGCCCTTTGATAGCGTTATATTAAAAGGACTTCACAGCACAAAACTGCTGTTAGTAGCGTCCATTATGCGAACGCAGCAATTCAACCACTTCCTGACAAACTCCATCCCTCTTAACTCGAATGGATGCCCAGTACATAGGCGTACGGGACAACAAATCTGTCGCATTCACATTTGCTCCAAAGCTAAGCAGCAGTTCAGTAACGTCCATGTGGTCCTGCTGAGCCGCATAATGAAGAGCTGTCCGGCCCGGACTTCTATCTTTTGCCTCAATATTTGCTTTACCTATGAGCAGTGCCTCGACCACTTCCACATTACCGACTTTAGCTGCAAGATGCAGAGGAGTTCGTCTTATGTAATTTTCCGCATTGACATTTGCTCCTCCGTCTATCAGGGCCTGAACGGCATCTACATTACCTGCTCTGGCTGCAACATGCAAAGGAGTGAGCTGTTTGGGATCTTGAGCATTCAGGTTTGCCTGCCCGGCTATTAGAGCCTGAACCACATCCGAGTAGCCGACTTTGGCAGCAATATGCAAAGCAGTTCTTTGCGACGGATTTTCTGCATTTACATCCACCCCCGCAGCAATAAGAACTTCAACAACATCCACCCAGCCGAATCTGGAAGCAACGTGCAAAGGAGTTTCCCCGTTCATATTTACTGCATCTACATTGACCGCTTTGGCTGTAATAAGTTCGGCAACATCTGCATAGCCTTTCTGGGCAGCATAGTGCAGGGGAGTAAAGCCGCTTTCATCTTGTACATTTAAATCCACACCGCTGTCAATCAAAAGCAAAACCATGTCTTTCTGTTCTTCCTGGAATGCTTCGAATATAGGAATCCGGCCATCTTTTCCGGTATCCACAAGCGTAGGCTTTTCCGCCAACAGGGCTTCAGCCCTTTCAAGATTTCCTGACCTCATAGCCTCGTGAAAATCCGCAATTTGGCTGTCACATCCGATGAGTAGTAAACCAAATGCAACCATCACTGCGACCATCATTCTTCTTTTGCCGGCCATAATATGCCTCCTTTAAAATTAGTCTTGATTAGCAAATCGCACAACACGGCTTGCTTCATACAACTAAAATATAAGAAATAGATTGAGAAGCACAAATCGACCATAATAAATTTAGGGAATTATCTTTGGATCTCTGAAAATACTGCTCGCATGGCACAATGATTTTGCCCCACTCAGGTACGTCCCATAAAACATTGATTGTGGACTATACCAGAATATAAAATTCAGTCTCTTACACTATTTGGGTCAGGGAATAACAGGTAAAAGAATGTGCGAAGGGTGTTCCATGTCGTGATAGATGGTTTGTTTTGCCTTTATTATTTCAGCACTTTTACCAAAATCGGCTCCCGTGTTAGGATTTCGATCAAAACGGGGAAAATTGCTGCTGGATATCTCAACACGTAACTTATGCCCAGCTAAGAAAACGTTACTTGTAACCCATAAATCAATCTCATATCGATATATTTTCCCGGGCTGAATCAACGTTGGATTTCCGGGTGACTGTCGGTAACGTGCACGCATGATGCCATCGCAAAGATTGATGGGACGCCCGTCGGGATGGACATCGACTAATTTCGCCGTCCAGTCCGTATCGCTCGCAGAGCTGGCGGCATAAAGAATTACTTTTACCGGCCCGGTAACCTCAAGGTCGGTTTCCAGTTCGTCACCCGTGAAAACAAGAACATCGTTTCGATTCTCAGCCTTGGTCTGGTCCCGCGGCCCGGCAGGACAGCCAACAAGGTTGCACCCGCCAAGCGTTGGAACAGGATCATCCGGATTGTACACAAATCTATCGAAGGATTCATTGCCGGGCTTAACCGTGCTTAATCTCCCATCTCCCTTAAGTGCGTTTGCAGAACCCTGGCTGTGAAAATAATATGGTGTAAATCGAGTTCGCTCAAGGGGCCAATCCTGCTCATCACGCCACTCATTGCGACCCATGACAAAAATACGAAAAGGCGCCCACTCATAACCGCCGGCATCATTACCCTTCAACCAGTAATCAAACCATTTCGTCTGAATTTCATGCAGCTTAATCACAGAATCTTTTCCAAAATCCAAATCTCCAACTTTACCATTCTGACTTATTCCATGCCCCCATGGTCCCATCAGAACATGCTGGTGATTTCGAGCCTTAAGGGAACGAGATTTTGACTTGACCGCATTGATATGTTCTAAGACGCTCTTGGCGAAAATATCATACCAACCGCCCACGGTAAAGATCGGCACCGTGATATCCTGCCAGCGATCACGCACACCACGTTTGGCCCAGTAATCATCAAAATGCGGATGCCCAACCCAGTCACGCAGGTACTGGATCTTGCGGTCAATTGCCCGGTCCCATTGACTAAGAGGCAGGGTTCGGTAAGCCCTATTCCAGTCATTGCTTCCCCAACCGAGTATGGTAATTTCTTCCCCCGGGCCATATGAGACCATACTGCCCCAGCCCATCATGAGCGCCAGATTAAATGCCCCGCCAGTATAGGCGACATCTCCATACGTATCTATAAGAGGCACTACACAAAACATAGCCTTCAGATGTTCACCTGCATTAGGTGCGGGCATCCATTGAGTAAATCCTACATAGGAACCACCGGAGGTGCCGATTTTACCGTTACACCAGGGCTGATTGAGAACCCACTTTTGAGTGTCCCGGCCATCGGCATCTTCATTTAGAAAAGGCTCCCATTGACCCTGAGAGGCCCCCTTGCCACGGCAGTCCTGGCTGATAAAAACATAACCACAGGAAGCATAGAAATGACCGTCACCGTTTTGTTCATCCCCTTTGCCGTAAGGTGAGCGGACCAGTATAACAGGAAATTTGCCCTCTGCTTTTGGCAGGAAAATATGGGCCGAAAGCTGAACGCCATCCCGCATTGGAATCTTAACGTCCGAACGAACGTCAACTTCAAAGGTATTGTCCGCGGCTAAAGTCGGCTGAGGTGATATGAAAACACAAACCAAAATGGACAAGACAACAATATAGGATTTACATTTACCGCTTAAAATGTTATGAAGCATTTTTTCACCTTTCAGTTTATCTATGATTTCAAATTATTTCTCTTAATAACAAAAATTCGGATTTAACCTTTTAATACAGCTAAAGGTATCATTCTGGCAACGGCTTTGGCCCAGCCGCACTCGATGACAATCCTAACAACCTCCTCGATATCTTTGTAAGCGCCGGGCGCTTCCTCCTTAATTTTATTTTTATTTCCCGCAATGACTTTTATGCCTTTCATACTGCGTTTGAACTGATCATCGCTGATCTGAGCCGGTGTAATAATTCTGCCGTTACGGGCCTTTCCACGGGCGGCGGTACGACTCATAATCCTGCCGGCACCGTGATTGACCGAATTCAAAGACTCCTCGGAATCACCGGTCCCAACAAGAAGAAAACTTGCGGTGCCCATTGAGCCGGGAGTTATTATTGGCTGACCGGTCCGGGCAAAAATACCGTCGCCCATCTGCTTCGGGCCGAAAGCACGAGTAGCGCCCTTGCGGTGGACCCAAAGACGTTTGCCGCTATGTGTCTCGAGTTTAGCCATATTGTGAGCGATATCATAAATGAGCGGCAGCGGCGTGGGACCAAACATTCTGTTAAAACAGCGTCTTACCAGCAAAGCCATAATGTGGCGATTGGTAAAGGCAAAATTGGCAGCCGCTCCCATCGCCTGTATATAATTTTTACCCGCCCTGCTCTCAGTGGACAGATAGGAAAGCATCTTTTTGCGGTCGGCATTCTCCGGTATCCTGGCGGCAACGTTCATATATTCATCGGCGATTTCATAACCGAACCTGCGCGAACCCGAGTGTATCATTACAACGAGCTGGTTTTTGAAAAGGCCGAAACACTCAGCTAAATTATTGTCAAAGACTTCCTGAATATACTGTATCTCAATAAAGTGGTTTCCCCCGCCAAGGGTACCAAGCTGATTTCTTCCTTTTTGTACTGCTCTCTTTGGAACGGCGGCCGGTTCGGCGGGCAAGCGGCCGTGTTCTTCGATTCTTTGAATGTCATCTGCGAACTGGTCCGGGTCAAAAGCCTCCCAAACCCGGTGGCTGCTTCTTTGGGCAATATCCGGTATAGCAGAAACACCTTTATTTATAACTGTCTCAATTTGGGTTTTGTCCAATTGTAAATTTTCCCTGCCCTCACCAAGTGGAATATCACGCGCTATATCGGCAGCAATTTTGTCGGTATCAATATCGCCTTTTGAAAAGGGACTGCGCAACAGCCTCATCCCGCAATTTATGTCATACCCGACAGCAGGAGGCATAATCGCGCCCTCCAGCCCCAATACGGCCCCGATAGGGATACCAAACCCAACGTGGATATCAGCAGTAGCCAAAACCTTCCTGGCCGGCTGCAGAGAGGCGGCATCACAAAGCTGACTTACCGCATCTGGTTCGAGTTTGACGGCTTCTGAAGCATAGATGGTTGCATCAGTAACCATCCTGCCACTTCGTTCCATATGCAGACGAAAAGGGTCAATGCGCACAAGTTTTGAGGATGACTCTGTCACTCACATACCTCATCCGAAAATGACCATTTGCCAAAAATCGTTGGTGCAATCAAATACATAGCTTTAATAAAGTAATGCCTGCTCTTTTTTTTGTCCGATAAATAACTTCTCATTAATAGTTTATTCGTCTTTCACTTACGACCTTTTCACGATATCATATCAATTTTAACTGCTTTTAGTGAAAAAGTTAATAAGGAAAAAGGCAAACCACGAAAGACATTTTTAGAGTTTTTACTCCGGGGGCAAATTCCCTTGACAAATACAGCTTTTAAAGTTAAACTGGGTGATGTTGGGTATAGGTACAAGCTGGAGATTGTCTAATTCAAAGCCGGCATTTTTAAGGGTGTTTACAAAATGAAGATAAAATGGGTGATTTTCGCTGTTTTGGTGGTATTTTTGATTTTGGTAATGAATCCAGGCTCTAAAGCCGTCAATACCAGAGAAGTTGACAATGTACGCAAAAAGGCGGTGCTCGATAACAGTGATTTAAAAATTATCGACGATTTTCTTGTTGAGGCGATAAAGGAGCTGGTCGGAGCCAGAGATTTTACGTCAATAGCACAGCTTCGCACGGTCATTCTCAGCAGACAGAGTACTCAGAGCCAACAAGGCCAGTACACTCAACAGTTTTCTGAGTCTGCTCGCAGACATATCGCCCAGGGCTTTCTGGACGCCCAAAAATTGCCGCGTCAGGAGAGGATAACCGGAGTAACGATTAATCTTTTGATTCTGGTTGACGGCCTGAAGGACCTGGGACTGGCAGACCAGGCTGCCCAAATGCTGAAAAATGAGAATATGGTCATTCGCTACTGGGCGGTCCATTCTCTTACCAACCCGGACATCATAACACAGTTAAATACCCCGGCAAATTCGAATCAGGCAGTGGTTCTTGCAGCCAAATTCACAGAGATTCTCGATACCAGCACACCCGAGATAACTGCTTTGATAGCTCAGTTTGCAGCCGGTGTAAAGATACCACAAGCAGAACAATTACTGTGTCAAATAGCTGATATCAGAATTAAAAGATATGCCGACTGGACAGTTAAGTATGAACTTTATGATAGTGCTATCCTGAAATTTCTCAGCAGCAAAATGCTCTTAGATTCCCAGGCTTCCGGCTCAACATCGCCGGCACCAGCCGCTTCAAAGGCACCTGTAGCTCGATGCTTTGCTCAGTTATATTCTTATGCGATACAAAGGTATGTCAAGGGTGCTGATATTTTGAACGATACCCAAAAAAGTCACTTGGCTTCTGTCATGGCGGATATAGAAGAAAAATGTATCAGTACACTTCTCAAGCCGCAAATGACTATAAGAAGGGCTCTTGGTGGGAATAGTTTGCCGGCCATCTTAGCCGAACACGACAGGTTACTTGGCAGCGCAGCAGCACCCGGTGAATTACCCCAAACCCTGAAGTTTGACTATAGTACAAATCCTGCCGGCCCTAAACTTACAGCGCCAATACCTTTGCCAGACCCACCTGCAAAAAAATAAGGGAGTCTTTACAAATTGCTTTTGTCACGAGAACGGGCGAAATTTCCCCGGCTTTGACGGAAGGTCATAATCGCCGCAGGCATAGCCAAAACTATATCACAGAAATCCATCCTCAATAGTAGCCCCCCCCAATGTTAGACTACTTGCTTTTCTTCTCGGGAACTGGCGGAGATTGCAGACGTTCGCAGTAAAAATGAATTTGCAGAGGTTCCCTATAGATAAAGAACCAGATTTACCGGCCGTTATTTCCAAAAAAACCTCTATAAATGGATTTTTGCCATACCTCAGATGGACAAAAACCACTTTACTTGCCGGAATAAGCATCGATTAAGCAATTAATAATTACATTTCAGGGCAGTTTTCACTATAATATCGGATGTAACAGCTCAATTTCCCAAAAGTTCCCTGCCGGTTAAACAAAGAATATAATTAAGCAAAATGTGGTATTATGCCCTAAGAAAATGACTTTATGCTTTTGGTACGCCCTGTCCTTATTTGCGCTAAAACTAAGTAGTCTTATACCGAATCAATCAGTATAGAGCCCGAACTGATGTTAGATTTAAAGAAAAGGTTTTGGGGGCACTAACTGTGCCCCCAAAACCGATTTACATCATCATATCGAGCCATACATGTCAGCCCGATTCGTCATTCCTTCGATTACTCAATGGCTCCGGTGGTGTAGAAGTTCTTGTCCGAATCCATCGAACCGAAGACGTATGTTCCCGCTTACGGGAGCATATACTCGACCGCGTTGAGGAGCATCTGTGCTCCATCTTCGTACAAATCATACAGACCCGCGGTTTCTGAGTTTACACCATCAGCCTCGCGAGCGCCAGTCAGGAACACTAACCGATGACCGGCCAGTATGTCCGTTCCAGCCCCGCCGTCGTGCGTCAACGTGGCCCCAGCCTGCCATTCGGCGATGACCATGCCTCCAACAGTAGGATCACTGGCTGTTGCGACCGTGGCCAGAACTGCCCCTTCGGCGTTCACCGGATCATTATTGACCGAGATGCCACGTGCTATAGTTACCCCATCGGTGGGATAGACGACAACGCCGGCAAATGGATTATCCATGGTGCCGTCGGTCAGCGCGATTCCAGCGAAGATCGGGTGGGCCGGGTCGGTGACTGTCAGCGTGATGTCCCCAGTGGTGTCCACCATGGTCCCGCCGGTGGTAAAGCCCATTCGGCTGGATCGAGTGGTGTAACCACCCGTGATAATCATGGGAGCCGTAATGCCGTTCCACGCTGTGGCTCCATCGTTCTGATAACCGCCACTTGCGACCGAGCGACTTGTGATTACCAGATCCGCTGCATTAAGAACATCCGGATCGGGAGAACTCGTCGTGATA
>DAOUVA010000132.1 GCA_030667885.1 Phycisphaerae bacterium | reverse complement strand
TTGCTATCTGGCGTTTGTCTATCACAAATACTCCCCTTTCATTAAAATCAACATTAATTACGATACTATGTTCAGGCAAATACGAAAAATCCTGGCTGGCTCCCATGGCAAGATTAGCTTCAATATGGGCGAGATGCTCGACAGTCTTGCGCTCGACCACATAACAGGCCTGACGAAAATGTTGATTCCGTTTTTCTCTGGCTTTTCCAATGGCTTTCTGATGCTGCTGACCAAAAGCAGCAATATCGATAATCTGCTGGCCGTCGAGTCCAACAGTAACACGGTTGTCTCCTGGAGCCTTAACGCTCAGCAGATAATCCGCCAATATGAATTGGGCACAGCCGACCTTGATGAGCGTATAAAAGCAGCCAAGCAATGCCAGGACTACGGCTATCGAATCCGGTTTCGAATTGATCCCGGCATTCTCTATGCAAAATGGCAGGATGGATACGCCGATTTAATCCAAAAAACCTTAACACTCATCAAGCCTGAAAACATTACGCTCGGCATGTTGAGGCTTCTGCCCGGTCATTTTAACCTGGCCGAAGGAGCTTATGGCGAACGTGCTCGAAGGCTGTGGGATTATGAATTTGTCAAAGAAGCCTCCGATGGCAAACTCCGATATAAGCCGAAACAACGTATCGAATTCTATACTTTTTTAATTGATACTATTCGCAGATTCGATAAAGACGTTTCTATCAGTCTTTGCAGGGAAACACCCCAAATATGGAATATGCTTAAAGACCGATGTGAACCTAAAAAGTGCAACTGCATTGTATGGTAACGACTACGCGATAGAATTTTGTCTCATCATCATTTTTTGGGTTGGGATGTACAAAGAACTATAATGGGAATAGGTAAAAATTTCACTCATATTTCTTTTAGGATATATCTGCTGAACTATTTTTTCAAAATTGTATGATATACCAATTGCTCTGCTTATTTGTTGTACAAGTTCTGCTCGAAATCTGTCTTCTAGAATCAGGATTCTACCGTTGAAATTACACAGTTTCTCGACATTGAATAATCCGAGAACAATGTTCTTGAATCCTTTTCCTTCAATCATTGGTAATATAGCGTGAGAAAATGTTGTTATATCATATTTGCCAATATTAAATCTTATACGTTGAAGCTGTTTTAAGTTATCAGGAAAGTCTTTCTGCATACTTATTATTTGACCACGAACCACCTTTCTATTATATCCATGATGATTTTGAAAATAGTTAACTAGCATATGCTTGCCTGTGCCAAGGCAAAGGCTACAAGTATCATTCAATATATAATCAACCTTTACTTTTTTTCCTTTTGGCCATTCTCCTATATCTTCAAGGTGTTCGAGAAGGCGGACAAGCATATCTGTGATTGCTAAAGATGTAATTGCTGGTCCGGAGCCTACCTCTAAAATCCTCAAACGTCCCAATCTAATAGTATTATAAAAATCTTGAGAGGTAATATATTTAAAAAGGCTGTTTTGTGTCTGGAAGTAGTGCCTGCTGAAAAATCTTATTAGGTATACTCTCATAGCTGCCGGGCTTTTTGGATACCGTATCTCATCTTTTGGAACATTGCCCATAGGCAGATTAGATATTTGACGTCTTAGTATTGATTTTATAGGATCACTTAATTGCCATATGCCATCCGGGCACAACTCTTGTAATAATAAACTTCTCATAGTGCTGTTCATTGGTAATATCCTTAGATATTTTTTTAATTTGTCATGCTAAAATTAATTAGTGATATATTCTGATTTTAATTTCTAAGCTCAAAAAGCATTCTTTGATTTATCTGCTTTGGATACAAGCTTTTCAATCGCCCGCAGTCGATACTCGTATGAAATGCTTTTGCTCCAGAGCGATTCGAGCTTTTGCTCAAAATTCCGCTGGCATTGCAGCAGCATACCCACATCACGCTGAAGCAAATCAAGCTGTCTTTGCAGGTTGACCCAACTGCCCACAATCAATGAAGCCAAAAGCACGAGCTGAACCAGCACAGAGATATTAATCTGCCGGTTAAACTGCCACGATTTGGAATTTCCATCAGCCATCATTTACCTCGCTTCTCGATGTGTATCCTGTATTAAGTTTCCGGAATCTTAGTTATGGTTTAGCATAGAATACGTTTTTGTCGCCTACTCTGAACATTACCGCCAATGTCCCCGCCGTCAGTGTTCCCTGCTGTAAGTACGACTCAGCCAGGTTAACCGCCTGTGTCTGTGCGCCTATTTCAACGGGTGCTGAGCCGGCAGCTCCAATCACTACTACAACTACATTATAGGCGTTGTATAAAAAATTGCTTTTGACCATAATGGCCCACGCGGCGACTTTGTCGCCGGGTGAAGTGACTACGGATACCTCCTGTGCCTGTTCGGAGCCTTGACGGGCGAGTCTTTCCAGTGCCTGCCTGCCTTCTGTAATATTCACACCATCGCTCATAATTATCAGCTCCTTTGTCGGACGATTTTCAAATTCGTACACTGCTTCACAAAATCCATCTGCACCCGCACAATCCGGCTTCTGCTTCGGTTATCGCTCCTGCACGCCAGCCAGTCTCTGCTTTCCGGGCTTGTACTCACTATGTCACCGACTCTGTAATCAAACGCCAGAAACGGCGTTTGTATATCCATGGTCTCGATAGTCCCGGCCGAAACCGCCGCCCTGTGCCGGATAAACTCATGCAGAGCGTCCGCATCATCGACCTCGTCAGCCCCGCCGAGTGCATCATCAGATGAGTTTGCGAAGATGCTCTGGCTTGAAACCTTGCGATACTTGAACTGACGGGGCAGTGTAATAATATGCTCAACCACAGGAATCGTTGAATTAACAGGTCCATCGGAAACTACAGACGTTAATCTCTCATCGCTGATTACAGATGCGGTTATTCTGAATTTCAAAACGCCCTTCAAAGCCGCCACCCAGGTATCGACATCAAGCTGGTCACTGCTGAGCCTTAGTCCGCACTCGTCGAGCAGGATATTAAAGGCATGAAGATACTGCCGCCAATACAGGCCGTTATTGAACGACACCTGAAGGAAATAACCCAGTGACTTTCCTTGTTTGTCTCTGGTTAATGTTGACCGAAAGCGCCTGCGGCTGCGAGTGAAATTGCTGCTGCCAAAAATCTTTGAAAAGTCAAAAGCATCGCCCTGATTGTAAGGAGCGCTGCTGTAATCACCCGCCTCGTTAAGGCACCATTTACGATATACATCTTTAACCTGGTAGAAATCAGAATTAGTTGAAGAAGAAAATTTGTCGTAGTTGATGTCTTCGAGACTGCTGTCCCAGGCCTTTATCAAATCAAAGGTTGCTTCTGCAATTTTGAAGTCGCCCTGGCCGATATACTTGTGCGTTATTGGCCAGAAATTTTTCCTGCTGTGCAGAGCCGCTATGTTTGTCGTTGATATGCTAAGTTGCTCACTTGCTTGCTGGCAATTCAGCTCAACGGTTCTGCCTGTTCCGGCTTTATAAAACTCAATCGCCTGAGAAGGTCCGGTTGGCACAGGCAAGGGGACGAATTTGAATCTCAGTCCGATCCTTTGACAGCATCTGTGCAGGGCTTCTATCAGATTTAATCCTGTCACGTCAAGGTCGCGGACCGCCTGGTTCTCGGTCAACACCCTCAGTTGACCTATGTCCGGGCTTTGTAATTGACCGACCTTCAGATATTCACAAAGAAGATAATCTATTACCTCTGCATAGCTCCAGTGTTTGCCTTGCGAAGGTTCACTGCAAAAGGCCGTATAACTTATGCCGTTCACTGTTATCGGTTCGGCAGTAGCATTGCCTCTGCCATCGGGATTAAAGGCAGTATCGAGGCCGGCCAGAAACACGCTGGAGTCACCTGACTCTGCCAGACGCCGGCCATAAACGGAAATTCGCTTGAGATTTGCACTGAAATCTTTTACTACTATTTCCACCTTTTCACCGGTTGCGGTCAACTGTGTCTCGATATTTTCTATTTGGCCGTGGAATAGCGGAAAGCTGAAAGCCGCCGCACCCGGTGGTATGCCGTTAAAATATTGCCGTATGCAAACAGTCTTTCCCATAGCAAAGAAGATCTCAATATCTTCGAGAGTCTTTAAGCCGGAGTTAGGATAAGCGGCGGGATTATAAGCTAATCTGGCCTGGCTGAATTCAGGCCAGCTGCTGCGAATAATCTCTACCGGCTCTAATTCCGGACACAACATTCCATCAATCACGATTGATACAGAAGCGGCCGGAAGCGCCAACTGTGTTTGTGCTGATTGGAAAAAGTCGGTTCTATTGGACATAGTTTATCTTTCACTTCCTTTTTTGATACTCTTCGAGTATCGCCTATCAAATAGCTTCAGCTCTTAAAATATTAATTGCGTTGAGATTTATAGTGTCGAGATGAATTTTTAATTGTGCCAAAGAGTTGTTTTCAAGACCGCCGGCGTCTTCGGCTCTGATAGCAAACAAGTATTTACCTGCCTCAAGAGTGCCGCTTTGAAAGCTGTAAAACTTTCGTCCCTTATAACCAATTTTGGCGAGCGAATTTTGATAGTCGATTTGCCCGGTCCGGTTGTCATAATAAATATTGAAACAGACCGGTTGAGACTTTTGCTCGATTGGACAATAGAACCAAACGAGCCGTATCTTGCTGCCATCAACGCACCCGGAGATTGAATCGAAAACTTTGTTCGGTTTCGGCTCAGCCAGCTCACCGTTTGATTCTATTGAAACCTTTACAGCAGCAGCTAAAGTAAGCTCCTGATAGCCGCAACTGTTAAACCGACGAATAATATAGAAGTATGTCGAACCGCTGCTGTGTGAGATATATCCGGGTGGTGATATCTCACTATCGTCCTGCTCAGCAACGGCCAATATGTCTGCAAAATCTATCTCTTCCATATTGTATCCCCGGTAGAGCGCCGAACAGCCCGCAGTGCGAACCCAGAACCAGCCTAAGCTCAAGACAGTACCCAGCTTAAAAGCGTTGGCAGTCATCCCGTTAAAGAGTGCTTCTCTTAGCCAGCCTATTTCCATATCCGGCGGGCTTTCCCCCGTTATGCTAAGCAGTCCGTTAACAGCAGTGAATCCTGCGATGGTTCCTTTCGTTTTTCTTATTGTTTTGGTAGTCGCACTTAAAGAGGACAGGCCTGAAGAAGTACCCGCAAGGTTGACGATTTGGCCGCCTTTGAGCTGTGGCTTTCCTGTCCCGGTGAACATACAGAACGGCTCTCTGTATAGTAAGGCAATTTCAGATGCAGATAAGGCGCGGTTGAAAAGATAAACGTATTCAATATTGCCCGTGAGATATGGGTCAGTAGAAAGAGCAGACCAACGGCCAAAAACAGGCTCACCACTCGATGTGTCCATAGTCGTTGCAGCTCCGGAGTAAGAGCCGCCGTCATCTATGCCATCAAGGTAAATATCCATATTATTTTGACCACGAATAACACCGGCTATGGTGTACCATCGATTAACAGCCAAACTACTTGCCCCATTTTTGGTGTTGCGGTCAAACTGTGTATTTCCATCTCCATCACCATATTGAAGCCATACTGTATCTGAAGATTGAATTATAAGAGCAGCTCCGTAGTAATTATCATCTACTTCATGAGTTACAAATATTGGGTCCCAGACACCGGTTGCCGAACGTTTAATTGAAGATACGATCGTTAACGGTAAAGATAAAGCCCCAAGGCTTGGACAGCTTATATTATCTCCGCCGTCAAAATAAACACTCGACCCGGATTTACCTCTCTGCCATACAGGTCTTGCTGCGCCGCTGCCAAATGTCCCAATATTCCCATTGCCACTCAAATCGAAGACCCTGTCACCTGTTCCTTCGTTCATCAGCCAGCAGCCTATAAGAGATGCAATCAAACATCCCTCTGGACTGCCGTCCGGTTTTGGTAAGAATTTTCCTCTTATTGGCTTTAGCTGTGGCACCTGGCTTTACTCCTCAATTATATTGATTGATAATTCCAGCACTGGACGTATGCCCTTACATCGTGGCTGTCCGTCGAGCCTGTCTGCTGCACGCCGATTCTGAAATGTGCAAGGTCCTTGATAATGAAACTCAATTGCTGTAGGCTGGTTCCGTTATCGCCCTGCATCTCCCAGATAGGCGTATCGTCATAGTTGGTTCCGTCGAGAGAACCGTAAAGTTTTATTTTAACCTCGTCTGTCGGCGCCGCATCGTAGTTGATTTCCACGATAACATGAGCGCCTTCGTAACCGTTTGTTTCGAGGTCAACATCCGATGAATACGATTCAGTGGTTCCCGACAATGTTATATACCCGTCACCGGTACCTGCAATTTGGTTTTGTGTTGCCCAATTTTTCTTGATAGTTGACATTTATACAACCTCCTTTGATTGCCGTTTAGCTTCACTTGATGGATCTGCGGGTTCTTAATCCAATGATATGTCCAAATCGCCCGCTGCGAATTTGGTGGTATCTCCACTGCCGATTGACTTGGAAATACTTAATGAGCCGTGAGCTAACATATTGCCTCCGCTTGCGGCATCGAATAAGGCGAAGTGCGTTAGTGTTCCCCAACTGCCGCTTGCTTCCGGGAATGAAATATCATTGGCATTGTCAATCGTTCCACCTGATGCAACATTCCAGTCGGCACCTGCCGTCGCAACTCGTGCATAAGAATTACCGCTTGGCTCAGCCAGTCCGGACGCATCATCCGCTGGGTCTGCTGTTGATAATCCGACATAGATGGTAGAGGGTGTATAGCTGCCCTTGCCGAATAGATGGTCTAAGATTTCGTTCTCCCAATAATCCGCAAAACTTCCCATTGTGTATCTCCTTGATATTTACTGTTTGTTATCAGCTCGGAGTTCTTGTAATAGTGGCTGCCGCGTCCGCAGGTGTATGAGTCAAAAGGACCGTTTGCCCGTCGTCGTCATAATATTTGATTTCTCCGGTCGATTTGTTTTGTACGGCTTTGTTGGCGAGCAGCTTGTCACAGGTCACTTCACCTGTCCCTGACCATACAATTTTATCACCCCCCACCAGGTTGTCACTATCAGCGGGATTAGCTCCGGCCTGTAGAAATGCCTGAACGGAATATCTGCCTGCCGGGATATTACCTCCAAAGTTGCCGACATACCTGCTGCCCCCCTTGTCCGTAAGGGATATGTCGTAATCGTTAGCAGTACGGCTGCCCGTCCCCCAGCTCTCAAAGACCTGCCCCGACGAATACCAGACCTCTCCCGCCCCATTGCGAATGACTGCGTAAAGCGCATTACCGCTACTGTAATCAATGTGTATTTCATTAGACATATTAAGCCTCCTCCGTCCATGACCCGTTCTTGGCGATCGTTGCCCAATCGCCTGCCGAATCGGCTGCCAGGCTAAGCGATGCACCGATCGCATTCGCTGATTTATATTTGTCCGCCGTCTGGCCGCTGTCATCTCGAATTGTCGCCGTGCCCGGGTCAATACGCAATTCATAAGCGGCCTGGACAGCAAAGCTAAATACCGTCCCGGCCGGTGCCGAAGCGGGCAGCGTCAGCGTAACTGTTCCCGCAGCGCCAAGATTGCTGTGAATACTGCCCGATTCCACCGCCGTAAGTGTGTCATCTCCGGTATGTGCCTCGATGACCTTTTTTACGCCCCCGGCTCCGTATGGCATAACGAAATTATGACCTGTCCGACAATCGGTTATCGAGTCAATGTCACCGCCCGAGGTGCTCACTATTGCAAGACGAATATGCGGCGTAGTTGCCATATCAGGAAAACCGGCATATTCGTTGGTTACAAGAGAACCCGACGAATCCAGATATATGTAAATATTGGCCTTATCATCCGCTAAGGTATTGCCCGACGAGCTGCTATAGCTTGTCATCGCCGTATCCAGCCAGAACTTGCCTGCTTTTACACCAACGTCCAGCCCGCCCTCGTCATAAACTCTTAAGTCATTCGCACGCCGTGCAGCTAACAGCAACCGATACAGTAGTTTTCGAAACTCTACATAGTAAGGCGCCGTACCTGTTGCTATATATTCAACACCGGTCTCGCTGTCAGATTGTAGATTTAACAGCTCATTATCAGATGGATACACTTCAGCCATAGTATTCTCCTTGTTATTCTTTTACGCGATACTCAATATCAGTTCATTCGTCTGTTTATCAAATGAGGAAATGCTTACTTGCTCAGCGGGTCTTGCCGCGGGTATTACCGTGATAGGCTCTGTCTCGCTGGCAATGCTTCTATTGCCTGCCCCATCGGTAATCTTAACGCCGAACTTATAAACGCCGGCCATAAGTGGCGGGCTTGTCCACTCAATCGCATCGGAATCAAGGCCGAACTGCCCCTGCCCGAAACTGCCCTTGCCGAATCCAACAGCCGCAGCCGAATCATAACCGAAATCACCGGCACCGAATCTGCTCATCCCAAAACCAGCCTTGTCCTGCCAGGCGGGCCAAATCCTTATCGGCCGATTACTCAGCGGCTGGCTGTAATCAATTACACCCGTTCCGTTGTCAAAATATATTTCAACAGTTGCATCGCTCGGTAGGTCCTGAGACCGCAGTAAACTTATTCGAACCCGCCCACTCGCAGCCGGAGGACCGGCAAGCTCTTTGCTAAAATCTGCATGCGCATACTCGGCCTCAACAGCAAAGACCTCAATACAAACAGCGGATTCAAAAGAAGATGGTACCGGAACAATCATCTGCCTTTGTCGGCTGTCAACCGTTGACCCTGCATATTGGCCGTTCACATAAACCTGATAAAACATATCGCCCTGGTTTGTCTTGTCGGCCCACTTAACCAGCGCTGCTCGCGGAGTCCCAACGCAATCGCCGTTTGCCCAAATGCCGGCAGGCAATTCAAACGCTCTGACCTTGTCTATCCCACTGCTGATAAGTTTCATTATCGCTCTTTCCTCTGCTGTCCGCTTTACGCTCTATGCAATCAAACTAACTGCGTATAAATGATTTCATAATCAACTACAATTCCACTGCCGCCTGCCCGTTCCTTACTCACTTTGAAAGAGTCCATCCGGAGATTATTGAGTATTTCTCCATCGCTTCTGGCCAGTGTATGTGTGTTACCGTCCATATATGCCGATATTGCGTTAATCCTGTTGTTCATTTGCATTCGGCTTTTTGCTTGCAGCAGACCTTTCTGTTTTATCTTTCTGCCGCGCCCGCCCATATCAATACTCAGCACACCATCCAGCCCTGCAACCGCTCTTTCTATCGAGTCTCGAGTAATACTGCCCGGCTCAATCTCTAATTGCTGCTCGTCAAACAAATTTTGTCCGTCTAAGGTAACTCTCATCTGTTTTCTCTCTTTGTAAACTAATCCCGCACTAACTTTCCGGATGCCCCTATTTTGGTAATATCAGCCACCCCTTCAGAGCCTATATCGATACTGAGCCGACACCGTTCTCTCGCTCTGGCAGAAAGCTTCTGATAGTGCATACTTTTTCTCCAGAAATTTTCGTCTTTAGCTTTACTGGCTAACATCGCGTACACCGTGGAGAGGACAGCAAAAACCGAAGCTCTTTTTAAGACATCCGCATCCAGAATATCGGCAGCGTCTATATCGCTTGTAGGATTGCCCGGACTGATACCGAAGTATTCCGTCAATTGAAAAGCGATCTCATTAGTCTGT
>DAOUVA010000321.1 GCA_030667885.1 Phycisphaerae bacterium | reverse complement strand
GCACGGTAATTTTGCTCCCCGTGAGCTGCGAGCCGATATGGAGCTGGACGTCCGCGCCATCCCCGGTTCGCATAAATATGTTGCCACCGGCGCTCCACATCACGGGCAGGCATTCGGTTCACTTGTCATTTTCGACCCGCACGTGGAGGACGACGACATAATGGCGCCGGTGAAACGACTCACGCCCGAGGTGGATTTTCCGGAGACTCAGGGCGGCGCACAGGTATATGGAACACCATGGCCGCTAAGTGAAAAATATTACATCTGTGTTTACGAACCAACAATTACACCGGGAACGGGACAACAGGGGAAAAAACATATCTCCTTCAATTATGGTATTTATCTGCTCGACATCTTCGGTAACAAAGAGTTGATTTATCGCGACCCGGAAATTGCGTGCCTGAGTCCTATACCGCTTCGTCCAAGGCTCAAGCCGCCCACAATACCCGACGCATCAGTACGCGTTGCCGAGGGCCAGCCGGCCGAGGCCACACTCGCTCTGGTCAATGTCTATGATACCCTGACGCCCTGGCCGGAGGATATTAAGATTAAGTCACTTCGTGTGTATCAAATCCTGCCTATGGCCGTCCCCTCTGGTGATCCACCGCATGAAACAAGCCTGAGAGAGCCGACCGCTGGTGATTCGGTAGTCTTAACCCGCTATGTGCTCGGCACAGTGCCCGTCGAAGAAGACGGCAGCGCACATTTCACGGTACCGGCAAGGAAGGAATTATTTTTCCAGGCTCTGGATGAAAATGATCTGGCGATTCAATCAATGCGTTCTGCAACGTATTTGCAGCCGGGAGAGACGCTTGTCTGCCAGGGTTGTCATGAGCCCAGGCTCCACGCACCGGAAACGTCCAGGAATATTCCCACGGCGATGAGCAGAAAACCTTCAGAGCTCAAGGGAGATGTCGATGGCACGAACCCTTTCAGCTACCCCAGATTGGTCCAGCCTGTCCTCGACAAGCATTGTGTGCAGTGTCATGCAGAGTCTCCGGACAAGGCACCTCGGCTGGATCGAGAAGTCATTGCCAAGGGCAGACAGAAATGGTATGCGTCTTATCACAGCCTTGCGCCGGAGTATGGTTTCTGGCAATACGGCGACCGTCATAGGACCATACCAGGCAAGTTCGGCGCCCGTGTCTCTAAACTGTACAAGCTGCTGCAGGATGGACACTACGATGTCAAACTTTCCGAAGAAGAAATGCATCGCATCACTGTCTGGCTGGATTCGTGCTCAATGTTCTATGGCGTCTATGAGAAAGAGGGTGGAATCGCTCAGCTTGAGGGCAAGATTGTTTATCCAACTCTTGAGTAAATAGGCGGCAAGTTCATCATAACAAATGACTAACCGGATTGTTCAGAAACCATATCTGAGTGTCTGGAGGAGTTGTCGCTCAGGGAATTTTCAGCAGGTGCGGCTTGTCTTTTTACTTTACAGATTAAAGTTTGTTTTATATTTTATGAGGGTACAACAGCGGCTGGGATTACTCTGAACAAAAAGAATTTCGGGTTGTTATACGGAAACCATATAATATCCCTAATAAGAAGAAGAACTGGGCTAAGTCGTTTCCAAGAGATTACTTATGGACTTTGGGTAAAGGGGTGTTATACGGACACTCAGAGAGGTCCGGCTTCTTATATGGAAACCATATATACATTGTTATGTGAGGGAATAAAATGTCAGAGTTGAACACATTATCAAACTCTCTTGAGCATACCCTTAAAGATAGTGATCTGCAAAATGTCACAATCGCCTTAACTGAAGTCTTTGCTGACAGCCTAATGGAGAAAGGTATTGCAAAAGAAATTCCCATTATAGGAACAGTTATAGGCTTCGGAAAAGCCGCAATGGGAATTAAGGAAATCCTATTCCTGAAAAAGATAATCTATTTTATTTCTGAGCTTAAAAATATATCAGCAACAAAGCGTCATGAGATGATTGATAAAATTGACAACTCTGGCAAATTCAGAACAAAAGTTGGAGAAAAACTTTTATACATAATTGACAAGTGTGATGACCATGAAAAATCACAAATAACAGCTCGTTTATTTTCTGCTTTTTTATCAGAAATTATTAGCTATGAGGAATTTTTGAGAGCTTCTTATATTGTTGACCAAGTAATACTTGAAGACCTAAAAAGGTTTGTCGAGTCTGGCTGGGAGAAAGAGGATGGATGGAAATATAGGAATGAAGAGAGGGACGACCACCTGACACTAGATGAAGCTGGCAATATTGCTACATCTGGCTTAGTGGAATTAGTCTCTCCTGAAGTAATGGTCAGGGATCAGGACGATTGGAAGATGAGTGAGAAATATATAGTTGAAGGATCAGAATTAACTGTGCGTATAACAGATATTGGAAAAAAGATTAGGGAAATTTTAAAAAGTTCTCTAAATGGAGATAAAACCACATAACCAATCAATCCAGTTGACCTTTTCCTGTACCGAAAACGGCGCAGAAAAAGGCAACTGACATGGATGATAATGAGAAAACAAGATTAACTGGCAGAATATACCCAACAATTCAAAGCTGTGTTAATAACAGGTATAAAATCATTGTTGGGTATTTTGCTGTTGTTGGTTTCTTGCTTGTAAAAGTCGATGTCCTAAAATTATTTATAAAATCCGGAGCTCTAGTATTCCTTTCAATAATATTTACTCTTTTTGTCGTTCATAACTCAGTAAATTACTGGCGTAATGCTAAAGAACAATGGGAGCTATAGAAGTTAGAAAATAAATCCCTTGTGGTTGACACTTTTTCAAGTGTTGTAATGGTGTTTCTAACCTGGGGTGGATTTTGCTTATTAATAAATATTTAAAACAGCATAACAATCGCATCAAAAGCGACGCTCGTTCCTCGCGCGCTTTATGCAAACGTTAGGGAACGAATATGATATTGTATGAGTACAGACTTAAAGGGCCGATTCAGCCAACAAAGCGCGCAACAACTACGTTCGTTTAGGCTGCTTTCACGCTTTTAATTGTGCTTCGGCCAGCATCATAAGTTCTTTTTTAGCAACCATTAATCATTTATTAACAAATACTTACAAATCTACATCCCAGACTGACTATCCGGAGCTGCTGTACTTATATATAGAAGATTATTTCAGTTTGACAACCGAAAGCGTATATGGCTTGTCCCAGGTAGTGTTGACTACACCTTCGAAAGGCCAGTCCATATTGGAAATAATTACTTCATCGCCCCGAAGGATGGCTTCGCAGGGCTGGTCGATTCCACCATCGGCACCATCGGTATCTCCGTTCATAGCAATTGTTTCGACGGAACCGTCAGGATACACAAATTGTATGGCGTTTTGAACCATATCCGCAACGATAATTCTATTGGTCTTGGGGTCACAGAACAGACCATCGGCACACTTCATCTTTGGGTCATTAACGAAGATTTTGTTAGAAGTGACATTGTCCCTCTTATCAAAGGTTATTTTGTGGATGGTCCCATCGGCAAAGTTCCCACAGTAGAGGTTACCTTTGGTATCAAAGCAAAGACCGTCGGCTCCGTAGCCAATCGTCTCGTGATATGTCTTGATTTTGGCAATCAGGTGCGGATCATTCTCAAGAGGCGTTTTCATCTCAACGCCTTCCTCACCAATCTTGAAACGGAAGATACCGCTAATCAGAGGTTTCGAGCCCGGCACCATAACCGTATCGCTGACGTATAGATATTCGCCCTTAATTGCCACGGCGTTGGCAACATTCAGACCGGAAACTACCGTGACCGCCCTCTGTGGCCGGCCGTTCCTGATGACAATGCGCATCACACGCGAGGTCCGCTGCGTATCGGGACTGAACTGGTTGTCCGCATAGTACAGATCGCCGGACGGAGCCAGGCAAATACCCATGGGACCAGCCGCTCCAGTTTTCGGATGCGGTGGTGGAACGAAGAACTTCGAGACTTTATTATCAGCCGATATCTTCATGATAAACGCGCCGGGCGTCGGATCGTTAAAGTTCGGCACCGACAGAACAAAACCGCCATCCGGCATAAGCGCCATTCCGTCCGGTGTATTACAGTAGTCCGGCAGCTCAACAAGCAATCTGGCCTGTTTCAAACCTACCGGCTTATTTGCATTGTTGGCGCAGCCGACAACGACAAGACAGCAAATCACAGTCAACACGACAGCTACGATCACAAATTGTTTCTTTAACATAATTACTTCTCCCTAAGAACCTTGTTTAATTTTCAAATTCCTGCCAGACGCAAACATTCGATTCCACTGACTATTGCGCGATGCTTTAAGCCTCTTCATCATATCTACATATCACCCAATCGCCAAATCTTAAGACAGCATATCACTATTTCTTGCAATTTCAAGAACTCCTGTTAATGTTTACATTCCTCCTGTGAATGAAGGAATCGGCAAACCCGAAGAAATCGCCCGCGTGGTTGTCTTCCTGGCGGGCCGGGGCAGTGACTACATGACCGGCGCCACAGTAGATGTCAGCGGCGGCCTTGCGACGCATTAGCAGAGATACGAACTGCACCCTCGACATAGAACAACCGCTGGAAAGCTATTAAGTTCAACTGTTTTGTACTAATAATCCTTAAAGCTTTTCATCCATTGCGGCCAGTCACTCTGCAGGACACCGCCGGCCTGGGTCCATAGCCCGGCCGTGTTATATTTGCGGCTCCACTTCAACGTCCACAATTCTTTGAGACCCACTTTTCTCGCCGAGAAATCCAGAAAAAGGCAGTTCACAAATCCATTGTGCCGATTGAGACAAACGCGCCCGAGGTTGTCACCTTGCCACTGCTCACCATCAAAAGTTGGGGGCGTATCGGTAGCATTCGGCCAAAAATTGTACCGCTGAGCACCTAAGAACAGCGGGACATAACCTGCCCCTTTAACATTGGGAGTCCTCCAGTGATTACCTCCGGTACTGAGTTCAGGCTCCGGATTATTACAAAAACCATTTATTCCATAACTACCTTTAAGAGGTGCAAGCCATCCATCCTGCTGCCAGTAACCCCACGCAGAGGTCGAGCCTCGAAATGTGCCCTCAAGCCCAGTAGCGTTGCCGGCCTCATCAAACCAGGGCTGTGTGGCATTCGGACAGCAGGCAAAATCGCTGTTATACTTGTGATACGAGCCCATCGCTCTGCACCAGCGATTATTACCGGTATCCTTACTGGTACCTTCAAAACCTTCCATGAAAGAACCGTCGTATTCCTCCGCGTACATCGAAAACCACAAGCTCCACTGTTTGAGCAGCGACAAACAGGCAACCGTCCGTCCCTGCTTCTTAACTCGCTGCAGTGCAGGCATCAGGATAGCCATCAGCAACGCAATGATAGCGATTACCACTAAAAGCTCTATTAACGTAAAGCCGTTTCGTCTGTTCATAATGTTTATCACTCTCACACCCAACAGTGCGCCGGCGACAATGACATCTCCAACTATCCCTGAAACCACAATGAAAGCTACAGCGTCCAGCCCTTTCTATATGGCGGATCGACGAAAACATTGGCCTCGGGGCAGTTCGTAAACTTCATCGCCTGTGCATCCCACTGCAGTTTCACACCAGGCATCTTCAAAGCGACTACGCCCAACATTGCGATTTCCGTCAGCGGCCCGCCGTAAGAAAAGTCGGACCCAGCCTTCCGGCCTTCGCGGATAGCCCGCAGCCAGTCGCTATGATGCCCCCTCACCCTGGGAATCTTCCTCTCCGGGGACTCGTAGGCCT
>DAOUVA010000065.1 GCA_030667885.1 Phycisphaerae bacterium | reverse complement strand
TTTGCGCCGGAAAGATTCGAGTCAGCGCAAATAAAAGCGGCACACCAAGATTGTACGGCAATATCGAAACCGAGGGCGGAGCGACCGATGTCAGTATTGTAATAAGCCAAAGGTCTTCTTCAACCAGATATCAGCCTAAGCGGCCGCCTTCGCTTGTGGGCAGACCACTGCCTGAACTGAAAGACTTAAAAGTTAACCTGTCGCCCGCCGATATCAGAGATAAAATGATACTTGTCTGCTTCTGGGATATGGAGCAGCGACCGTCGCGAAATTGTATTATGCGACTTGCCAAGCAAGCTCAGCAACTCAAACAAAAAGGAGTAACTGTCGTAGCTGTCCAGGCCTCTAAAATTGATGAAAACACACTCAATCAATGGGTGAAAAGGTTTAACATCAAATTAACTGTCGGAATGATTCAGGGCGACGCGGAAAAAAGCCGTTTTGCCTGGGGGGTCCGCTCACTTCCCTGGCTGATTCTAACGGACAAGCAACACACTGTTCAGATGCAGGGATTCAGCATTAATGAACTAAACGAGAGAATCGCGACGTTAAAAGAGAAGTAAGAAGACTTTGGTCTTATGTATAACAGACATGAGGCCAAAGGCCCCTTACTTATCTTATGCCAATTATATTCCTTGAATTTTAGAGATGAACACAGTTTAACCACTTACGAAATTTGCTCGACGAGTAAATCGTAATCTTTTGTGCCGGTGACATTGGCGTTGATGAAATCACCGAACCGGGCCTGACACTTCTTTATTATACAGACGCTGTCGATATCGGGTGCCTGGCCATAAAAGCGTCCCCGTCCTTCGTTTTCACTGTCAACGGCATCAACCAGACAGGTAAGCTGACTACCGATTCTGTTTTTGTTTTTTGTAAATGCGATTTTCTGCTGGGTAAGCATCATCTCTTCGAGGCGCTGCTGTTTTACCTTCTCGGATATCTGGCCGGGCATTTGTGCTGCGGTGGTCCCGGACTCGGGATAGAAACTAAAACAACCCAGGGCGTCGAACTCGGCCCATTTGATGAAGTCCAGAAGTTCAGCGAACTGATGGTCAGTCTCGCCTGGGAAGCCGACTATAACAGTTGTCCGCAGAACAATATCGGGCATAGCACATCGCAGCTTTTCAATCAGTCGTTTTAGCTGGTCTTTGGAATCAGGGCGACGCATGGCTTTTAGGATTGTGTTATTAACGTGCTGAATTGGAATGTCCAGATAGTGAACGATTTTTTCACTTTGTGCGATAGTTTCTATTAGTTTGTTATCAATTTCTGTTGGGTATAGGTACATCAGCCGAATCCACGACAGGCCGGTAATCTTTTCAAGATCGCTGATAAGTCCGGCCAGAGAGTTTTTGGTTTTCAAATCCCGGCCGTAGGATGTGCAATCCTGTGCGATTATATTAAGCTCGACTACGCCTGATGAAACTAATTCGCCAGCTTCAGACAGAACGAGTTCCGGGGGTTTGCTTCGGAATCGTCCTCTAATTGCCGGTATTGTACAGAAAGAGCAGCGGTGATTACAGCCTTCGCTGATTCGCAGGTACGCCCAATGTCCCGGTGTAATAAGCAATCTGGTTCTGTCATCGGGAATTATCTGCGCCGATTGTTTCAGATAAGCGGCCGGATGCCGGTGAGAAAGCGTTTTTTTGATTATCCCGGCAATATTATCTCGCTGGCCGAGACCGACAATGGCATCGATACCGTCAACCTGATTGAAAAGTTGCTCGCCTTCCCTTTCCGGAAGACACCCGGCGACAATAACTTTTTTTACGGCACCGCTGAGTTTGTGTTGTATGGCGTGCCTTATAGCTTCGAGCGATTCGGCTTTGGCCGGGGCGATAAAACCACAGGTATTGACGACAACGACGTCGGCGGTATCAGGTTCGGCTGTTATTACAAAACCGGCCTGGGCGATTTCTGCCAACATCCTTTCGCTGTCAACCGAGTTTTTTGGGCAACCTAACGATATGAAGCCAACAGTGACTTTCTGTTTTTTTCTTTGCATCATCGATCAAAAATAGCAAAAAAAGGCGATTTAGTCTAATATTTTAATTTAGGTAAGCTTGAAGATGAGAAATTATTTTTACTCATTCTTTCAGAATATACTTGACGATAAAAGAAATATGCAATATAATGCCCTCGATTGCCGTCTATACTTAGGTCATAGATGCTTAGAAGTATGGAAAATATGGATAAATGGGCCTGAGATTACAATGGCGGGTACAAAATTATGAACAGCAGAGGCCCAAAGAGCAGGGTAAGTTGGCGTATCGCGACAGTTTTGGCTGTAGGGCTTGTTATTTGGGTATGGGGGTATTGCAGCCTCTTTGCCCAGACAGATACCGAACACAACTCTGAGAAAGCTCTGAAAGAACTACAGATTGATACGAATTTAACTGACCCGAATATACTAATTCCTGAAATCTACGAGACTCCACCCAAAATCATTGAGCAAATAGTCGGGGGAAAAGCGGAGTTCAAGCTAATCTATTTTTGCAAGCAGCATACATCCGATGAGCTTAAAAAAATTATCCACGAGCAATTTGCAACACAACTTTTTAACGAAAAAGGTAAATCAACTACCGTCTCAGATTATACCGTCAGCAGCAATCCAGCTACGAATCAGTTGATAGTAAGATGCCCGCTTCGTGAAGACGCCGAGGCTGTGCTTGAGCTTCTGGAAGCGGTGGATGTTCCTCCGATTCAGGTCAAGATAGACTGCCTCGTATCAGAGATTTATGCGGATTTTACATTCGACCGGGAAACCACTATCGCAATTGAAAACTTGTTCGGTACAGATATTGCGATGAAACCCGGCGGGACGGCCTTTGGTGCTAATATTGCGGAAATGGTTAGTGATGATACATTTTTACCTGCGTTTCCTGGAGCATCGATAAGGGAACTCATTCGCTCCAGAATGGGTCTTCAAATTGGATATTCGGACGATGATATTACTGTTTTGGTGGACCTTCTTGAGTCGAGGGGATATCTGAAAATCCTGATGAACCCAATGATTGAGACCATCAACGGAAAAACATCAATAATTAAGTCAACTCAACATGTACCACTGCAAACTGTAACTAAGTACATACCTACTCAGGGTGATTACCTTCCCCAAACTGAAATAGAATATATAGACGTTATTGACTCGCTTGAAATTACTCCCCATGTTTTTGCCGATGGTACCATCGCTCTTGAAGCTGACATCCTGCTTGGTGCAAGAAATACTCCTGATGGTGTAAAACAGGTACCAATCGTTACCACAAGGGAAATCACGAGCAAAGAAAATCGTATTCGTCCGGGTGAAAGTCTCATAATCGGCGGAATTAGAAAGACTGTAGAGTTTGGTGTAGTCCGTGGTGTCCCGATTCTGAAAGATATACCAATACTGGGCTTTTTGTTCTCCGGCGAAGATACCGAAAAGCGAGCGGTCGAGACTGTATTTGTACTTACTCCGACCTATTCGACCGGCGGCAGACCTAAACAGGAAATAATGGAAGAACTCAGAAAGAAACATGCACCGGCCACTCCAGGTGCTTTGCAGGAAGCTATAACAGATTTCTTTGGAGATAAAGAAGAGCAGCAACGACTTGACGTTGAAGCTGAGCATTCTCGTCTCGAGGCTGAGGCGGAAAAGGTGGAGGTCCGAAGCGCCGCTCGGGAGTCGGAATCTCGGGCCGAGCGTCTTACTACCGACGCCCATAAAGCAACATCCGATGCAGCAAAAACCAAAGCTGATGCCGACAAGCTAATGGCTGAGGCGAAAAAGCTTATAGCTGAGACCGAAGCAAAGGCCAAGGTGGTTGAAAAAGCCAAACAAGAGGTTGAGGCCGAAAAGGCGAGGATAGCAGAACAAAAGGCCAAAGCCAAAGCCGAGGCGGAGACTGAGAAGCCAAAAGCCGAAAAAGATAGCGCAAAACCTGAAGCCTAACAAGACTAAAGCACACAAGACAAATGAGATATCCGGCTAAATATGCCGTTTTTTATTTAGCGGCCAGTCGTTCAATTCCCAGATGCCATTAGCAGAATTATTTTTTATATTAAAGGGAACAGTCTATGGATAATTTTAACGGCAGTAATTTCGGGGGACAAAATATCAACGATCCTATACCGCTTGACCAAGACCTCGATAAACCTATTCCTTTAGACGATATCAGTATCGGTGGAGGTGGTGTTTCACATGCGCCACTGGATTTAGGCGGCAGCAGTCCTGTAGTAATGCCGAAGATTGAGGCTCCCAAGTCTGTTGCACAAAAGCCGGCAGAAAAAGAGGCCTCAAGCGATAGAATAACGGGTGTAAAGACCTTTTTTACAAAACTGCATCCGGGCGCTATAAATTTTCTTGATGAGCAAATCACTAAATGGCTGTCGGAAAATCCGGAAGTTGTCATAAAACGAACAAACATCATTACAGGTGAGATTCAGGCTAAAAAGACCGACCCGAATATTATTATAACAGTTTGGTATTAAATAAGCTTTTTCAGAATTCTCACGGGTACATGCTATGGTTATAGGGGGATTATGGGCGGTCTGTTTGCATTTTTCAACAAATAAGCTTTTCCGACATGCTGCTGTTTCGGCGGAAATGGTTGTTCGCATCTCAAAACAAGCAATTTTATAGTTCTATACAATGAGTAAATCAACTGTTGATTGATGGTACGGCAGGACATCCATCTGTGGCTGACTGGAAAAATTAATCCGTCTCATGTAAAAAATCTTGATATAATTTCTTGACATATAGTACGATATCGATTAGTTTCCTTGGTTTATCTGTTTGTATGTAGCAAATGAGACTTGTTTTGGTAGATTGTTTGGAGGTTTTTTGTGGCTAAAGAGCTGGCTCGGAAACTAATAAATGCAGGGGTACATTTTGGACACGGCGTGAGCCGATGGAATCCCAAAATGGGCCAATTCATTTTTGCAAAGCGCGGTAATATTCATATTATTGATGTTAAAAAAACCTTAAAGGGATTATTGATTGCAAAAAAGCTTCTTGCTGAAGTGGTCTCTTCTGGAAAAGATGTTGTTTTTGTAGGTACGAAACGGCAGGCGCAGAAAGGCGTCGAAGCTGTCGCCGAGAAGTGCGGAATGCACTATGTCTCACAGAGATGGCTTGGTGGAATGCTTACAAACTTCAGAACCATACGCTCGCGGCTGCAGAGATTGGAGCAGTTGGAAGCTATGGTCGAAGATGGAACCCTTGACAGTGAGAGCAAAAAGCAGGCATCAAGGCTCAAACGGGAGATGAGAAAGATAAAAGCTAATCTCCAGGGGATTCGGAATATGTCCCGCTTGCCCGGTGCTGTTGTTGTGATCGATGCTAAGAAGGAATATCTTGCTCTGATGGAAGCCAAAAAACTGAATATTGTGACTATCGGGTTTCTCGATACCGATTCGGACCCTGACACAGTAGATGTGGCCATTCCTGCTAATGACGATTCTATCAGAGCGATTGAATTGTTACTTAACGAGTTGGCCGATGCCGTAGCGATTGGAAAAACAATGGTTTCCGTTCGACAGGAACCGGCTCAAAGGCCAAGGCGCGTTCGCTCAAAAAGACCGGTTCTGGCCCGGGCCAGCGAAGAAGCACCTGAGACATTACCAATTGTTGAGCAAAAACCAACGCAGAGCGCGGATACTGCCTCTCAGCAAGCACAAACCGAACAGCAGGAGTCAAAGTAAAAAGGCACAAGTCTGCGATAGATAACTTATAGTATTCAGCCGGCGATTTTTCCCGGCTAACGTAGTATAAACGTCAAATTCCAAGTAGGTAGATTTCCTTTAACACAATATAAGCAGTACAAGAATAGGAGTTATTAATATGGCGGAAATTTCAGCAGCAATGGTGATGAAGCTGAGAAAGATGAGCGGACAGGGAATGATGGATTGCAAAAAAGCCCTTCAGGAGGCTGATGGTAATGTTGAGCAGGCTTTGGACTCACTTAGAAAAAAAGGTCTTGCTACTTTGGCAAAACGCGCCGAACGAGACACTACTGAAGGTCTGGTTGTCTGCAAAAGCAGCCAGGACGGCAAAACATCAGTTCTTGCAACGCTTTGCTGCGAGACCGATTTTGTGGCCAAAAGTGATGGATTTGTGGCTACAGCGAAAGCTCTGACCGACTTTGCCATGTTATGCCAGGCCGACCAGGGCGCAGAGAATATCCTTGAGTCCGTTGTTGACGGCAAAAAATTCAGTGACATTTTAACCGAAAGCGTCAGTAAGACCGGCGAAAAAACACAGGTTGGGGATTACGCAAAATATAAGCTGGACGGCCCGGGTCTTATCAGCACTTACATACACTTCAACGACAAAGTAGGGACAATGATTCAAATTGACACCAGCGATGACAATGTAGCAGCCGCAGATGTGCTGAAGCAGGCGGCCAGCGACATAGCGATGCACATTACCGCAACCAAACCGCTGGCATTAAATAAGGACGATATTGACTCTGAGATCATCGAGCGTGAGAAAAATATTTATGCTGAGCAGGTTAAAAATAAACCGGCCAACATCATAGACAAAATCGTCGAAGGCAAGATGAGGAAGTTCTTTGCTGAAAATTGTCTTCTCGACCAGCCTTTCGTTAAAGACGACAGCAAGTCGGTTGCACAGGTTCTTTCCGATGCCGCCAAACAGGCTGGAGGCGAGGCTACAATAAAAAGATGTGTTCGATTTGAGGTTGGTTAAGAAACGTCCTTTGTGAGCCGTGATATAGGATGTGCACGACGAAACTCGCAAGTCCGCTTCTGTCCAGACGGGAGATAAGGAATAAATGGCAGCGAGCAAATATAGTCGCATATTACTGAAACTTTCCGGCCAGAGTTTTTGCAGGCCCGGGGAATTCGGGATTGACGGCCCTTCGCTTGAGTCAATCGCTGAGAGGATATCACAGATTTGCAAAATTGGCCCGCAGGTCGCCGTCGTGGTGGGTGCCGGTAATTTCCTTCGAGGGGAGACTTTTTCACAGGCCAGCCATATCCCGCGAAACACGGCGGATTATATGGGGATGTTGGCAACCATTATAAATGCCTGTGCGCTGCAGGAGACGCTTGAGAAGCTTGGTCAGCCAACGAGGGTGCTCAGTGCAATAGAGGTTCCCGCGATGTGCGAGTGCTTTATTCGCAGAAGGGCCCTTCATCACCTTGAACGCGGAAGAGTTGCGATACTGGCCGGCGGAACTGGAAATCCTTTTTTTACTACCGATACCTGTGCTGCTTTGAGGTCTTCGGAGCTTGATGTGGGCCTGCTCATAAAAGCAACAAAAGTCGATGGCGTTTACAGTGATGACCCCGAGAAGAATCCGGATGCTCAGCTTTTTGAACAATTGTCTTACGACCAGGTATTAGAGAAGAAACTTAGAGTGATGGACCATTCGGCAATAACTCTCTGCCGTGACAACAATATTCCGATAATTGTTTTGAATATTTTCGAGAAGGGCAACATAACAAAGGCCATTTGTGGTGAGCCTGTCGGCACTAAAATAGTGATGTGTCAATAGCGAATTGAAATACCAAGTGAGGAAAGAAGATGTCCGTTAACGAGATACTCTCTGACAGCGAATCCAAAATGAAAAAGGCCGTAGAAGTGCTCCATGATGAGCTAAAATCCGTTCGTAGCGGAATGGCTTCTACCGGACTGGTTGAAAACATAAAGGCCGATTTCTATGGAACGCCGACACCATTGAAACAGATGGCAACGCTTGCGGCGCCACAGGTCGATATAATTGTAATTAAGCCGTTTGACCCTACTTCGATTAAAGAAATTGAAAAGGCAATCAAAGCCAGCGACCTCAGCATCGCACCTATTGTGGATGGCAAGGTAATCAGACTTAATATCCCGGCACTTAGCGGGGAAAGAAGAAAACAGCTTGTTCAGCAGGCCAAGCAAGCAGGTGAGCAGACAAAAGTTGGGATTCGAAACATACGAAGAGACGCCATTAAACATCTCGAAAAACAGCAGAAAGACAAACTCATCACCGAAGATGACCTTAAAAACGGCAAGAAGCAGTCTGATGATATGGCCAAGAAATACTCCGACAAGATTGACGAACTCATCAAAAGTAAGTCGGACGAAATACTACTCGATTAGTTTTGGCAAAAGTGCACATCTCATAACGGGGCGAGGTATTGTTGAAGGGCCTTGTGCTTATGTGTACCAACCATATTTTGGGGGATCATAATGATGTCGGCTGAAAAGATATCAAAAGCTAAGCCGCCCAAAAAATCCGCTACGAAGATAATCAAGCTGATTTTGATATTTATCGTTATTCTGATTGTGCTGGTATTCTTGTTTGTACCTGCATTCATTTCATCCAAGAAGGGCAATCGTTTCGTATCAGGTAAAATCAACAATTCAATTGACGGCCGGATAGATTTCGCCGGTCTTTCAATGGGCTGGTTCAAAGGAATCAGTATTGCGGGACTTAGTTTCGCTGATAATGCAGACACAATTTCCGTCCAGGTAAAGCAAATCACCACGAAGCCCCGCTATGGTTCAATTCTCACCGGCAACCTTTCATTCGGCCAAACGACAATTGACCAGCCTAAGATAAGCGTAAATCTCAAAGATCAATCTGAGAACAGGCAGATATCTGCAGGTGTGTCCAAGCCGAATCCCGCCAAAGCCGGATATCTTGCCCTTGTTATGGATGTAGTCGTTAACGACGGCAATTTTAAATTGACAGATTCGAAAGCAAAAACCGTTGAACTCTCGGAGATTAATTCGAAACTGAGTTTACGGCCGCCGGGCAGGCAAACAGATTTTAATATCAACCTGGCGGTGGTTAACAACAAAGCAGAGAAATCGCAGATTCACGCTGAGGGCAAAATTAAACCTGATAAGGCGATAAGAAACTGGTCCCTTAAAGGTACTACCGGCGATTTGATTGTAGAAGTTAATGACCTGGATCTCGAATCTTTGGGTTCGATTCTTGAATTGGCTAAAATAGATGTTCAAGCCAAAGGATTGGTTTCTGGCGATTTAAATGCAGTAATTAAAGATGGCAACTTCGAAAAATTGACCGGCTCAATCAAAGCAAAGAATCTGGATGTAGCTGGACCTGCCCTCAAAGGCGATAATCTGAAAACAAGTTTATTGAATGTTGCTGTGAAGCTTAAAAGCGAGCAGCAATTGATAAACATCGAACAATTTCAATTTGACAGTGACTGGCTCGTTGCACAAGCCGGCGGAATGGTTCCCACTACGTTTAGGTCATGGTCCGACTTTTTAACGTCCGAGTCGGATGTGAGCTTGAATGCTGATTTTGAGCTTGATGCCGCCGCAGTTCTTTCTCAAATGCCGCACACATTTGGTATCAAAGAGGAAATGAAGGTCACCTCTGGTAAATTGAGCGGAAATATTACAGCAAATCGCGGCAAGCTTAATGGCGAGGTAAATCTCAACGAATTGGCCGGCGTCATCGAAAACAAAAAGCTTGCTCTTTCTGAGCCGCTAACAGGTAAGCTTCAGATTTCAACCGATAAGAAAAAAATACGTTTCGACGAACTCGATATAACAGCTTCGTTTGCAAGAATTAATGCCAGCGGACTTCTTGAACAGCTTAAATATAATGGGTATGTTGACCTGGAAAAACTGCAATCGGAATTCGGACAGTTTGTGGATTTAGGTAAATACGAAATTGCCGGCGAAGTTTTTGAACAGGGAACTTTGTCTATTGGTGAAAGCGAGATAACGGGCGGCGGAGTGTCACAGGTTAAAAATCTTCGCATAACATCAACGGATGGTACCACAGCGCAAGAGCCGGGGGCGGATATTAAGTTTGCTTTTGCTGTGGACAGAAAGACTAACGTTCTGACCTTTAATTCTATTGAGGCAAATGCGAGCCTGGGCCAAATAAATATTGATAAGGCCGTTCTTCCAATTGGTGGAAATACGCAAGTGCCTGTGAGCATGGATATTGACGCTAAGAATGTTGACCTTGAAAAAGTGAAGCCATTTGCGGTTTTATTTGCTTCTTTACCGAAAGAAACACAGCTTGCAGGTATCGCCGAATCAAAAGTCTCCATAAGCTCGGATAAAAACATCTACAAAGTAACAACCGACTCAACAAAAATTAAAGGTCTAAAGCTCACTTATCCCGGCGAGGAGCCTTTTGAGCCGAATGAAGTCTCGCTTGTTTTTGATGTTGAGATTAATCCCAAAGAGAAAACTGTCAATATTAAGAAATTACAATTGGACAGCCAGCAAATAAAAATCCGTAAAGGTGAATTTAATAAGCTTAGTAACGCTGGTAAGACTAAATTGACCGGAGAAGCGGAGTTAGAGTATGACTGGTCGGCTGTCAGCACTTTCGCTGCTCCGTTTCTTCCGGAAGGTCTGACACTTAAGGGGCAGAGAAAAGACTCTGTCAGTTTCCTTAGTGAATATCCCATTAATGATGTAAATCAACTATTACCCAATCTCACAGCCAATGCCAAATTAGGTTTCGAAAAAGCCGATTATATGGGATTGGATTTTGGCCCGACCGACGTAGATATTCAAATCCGTAACGGCCTGCTCAAAATTGTACCGTTTGAGACTACTGTCAACGAAGGCCAGTTTAATTTTGCCGGCCAGGTGGATTTCAACCAAAAACCAGCTCAATTGAAAATGGCCGAACCTCTCCAGCTAATGAAGAATATCAAAATCAACGACCAGACGACTAAAAAGCTTCTGATGTACCTCAATCCAATTTTCGCAGACGCCGTCAACGCCGGCGGCATTGCTTCTTTTAGCTGTGAGCAGCTCACTATTCCGCTCGATGCTGCCGCTAAAAATCAAGCTGAAGTTGTTGGTACGGTTTCAATGGACCAGGTGCGCTTGCAGGCGTCGGGCTTGCTCAGCACGATTTTTTCAGCGGGCGGTACCAGTGCCCGCGATGCGGTTATTACTATTCGTCCGACTAAGTTTGTCTTACGGGATGGATTTCTCAGATATGATGATATGCAGATGGATATCGGCGACAATCCTGTCAATTTCAAAGGTGTTATCGGTCTGGATAAGAGCCTGGATATGACCGTAACTTTACCCTACACCGCCGATGGCAGAACAGTAAGAGTTGGCCAGGAAACTGCCGGCCAAAGGATTAAGGTATCACTCAGGGGTACTGTCGATAGGCCCGAACTTGATGTTGGCAAACTCCTTGAGAGCCAGTTATTACAGCAACTGGAGGAGCAATTGCCGAATATTCTTGAAAGATTATTGAAATAACATCAATAGACCGGTAAATCGTAACAATTCCGGTGCGGCCAATATTCTTCATTTAGCCTGCTGTTTTCTCGCAGGTTCCCACCTGAATTTGCCGATATAACTTTGAATTGAAAGGGTATAGATATGTTATCGCTTAAGGAGCTTTTATCCACTCCGACGACTCAGCTTGGCAAGGCTGGCCGGTTTGCGGTCTTTCAGATTAAACTCTGGTCTCATTGTATCAGGCTGCTGGAGAAAAACCATGCAGGTCGCCAGGCGGCCGCTCTGTCATATCATACGGTTTTCGGAATTGTGCCACTGGCTATCGTAACGCTTTTGATATTCCAGTCATTCCCGGCTTATAGTAACGTTGCTGAAAATCTAAAGAGTCTTGTTTATGAGCAACTTAACCTGTCAACTATCGAAATAACAATTGATGAGGAGAAACCGGAAGAGATAATAAAGATTACGGAATACCTTAATAATATAGTCAGCGATTTTTTTTCCGGTGTAAACAAAGGCTCGATCACTCTGTTTAGTGTGGTAATTGTTGTTTGGGCGGCTTTATCTTTGTTGTCGACGATAGAAAAGGCGTTTAATAACATCTGGCACGTTGCGAGGGGCAGAAATTTTTTGCATCGAATTATCAGTTACTGGGCGCTTTTGACTCTTGGACCTTTGCTTTTAGGGGCCGGTATATATATAGCCAATCCATATACAACTATCGCGTGGTTTCAGAAAACATTTCTTGCGGATATTACACCGATTCTCTTGTCTTATATCGTGGCTGCGGTAGCCTTCTTTTTGCTCTATTTTGTTTTGCCGAATACAAAGGTTAAGACAAAAGCCGCCATTTGGGGCGCTGCGGTAGGGGCTTTGGTCTGGATAGCTGCCAAAAGTGCCTTCGGATACGGCATTACGGAATTAAAGCTTTACAGCACGGTTTACGGTGTAATGGCCCTGGTTCCGATGACAGTGTTCTGGATTTATGTTACCTGGCTCACTGTGCTGTTCGGCCTGCAGTTGACCTTTACCACTCAGCATCTCAGCAGTCTCGACGCCGCTGAGATTGCCGCTGCCAAGCAAACCGAAGAATATTTCATAGCAAACGACAATACTGCCATAAACATCGTCAGAGAGATAGCCCTTGCTTTCGTGAAGAATCGGGCACCGGTTTCGCCGGAGGTTATATGCAGTAAATTAGATATTCCCCCTGAGTTCGGAGACAAAATTCTCGACCATCTTGTCAGAAGAGAATTGATAGCACAAACTTCCGAGCCTA